>JBDRIG010000068.1:0-3169 GCA_043816185.1 Elusimicrobiota bacterium
ACCTTTATTATTGGTGTCATTTACAAATTTATATTCGTTTATCTCCACCCGTTTAGCGGGAAGGAAGCGTGTCAAAAGATGCTGATTTTTGACAAAGGGGATGCTATTTTCTACTTGACATGCTTTTCCATAGATGACAAACAAAAACGCTCGAAATGACGAACTGAACTTAACGAAGTGGTGCTGATATTTGATTATTAAATGTGTAGCGAAGAAAAGATATTGACAGGAAAGAAAATGGTATCTACTTTTTCTATCTCCCTATTTTTACTATCTCCCTTCCTGCTGTTGCTTATGATAAATTTCCACTAACGGCTGAGAAATATTTGATGGTGCTTCTTCGTAATGTGAAAATTTCATCTTAAAACTACCAGCACCTTTTGTAATTGAACGCAAATCTGTTGCATATTTTGAAATCTCTGAAAATGGTGCAATTGCAATAATTTTTTGCTTTTTTCCGAGTCGCTCTACACCCATGACACGCCCTCTGCGTGCATTTAAATCTCCCATCACTGCACCCATATAATCATCAGGAACCACAACTTCAAGTTCAAAAATCGGTTCTAATATACAAGGTCTTGACTCAGTAACCCCTTTTTTTAATGCCATACTTCCAGCAATTTTAAAAGCCATATCTGATGAGTCTACTTCGTGATAACTACCGTCGTACAATGTAACACGAATATCAGTTACTGGATACCCTGCAACAACACCCTGCTCCATTGCCTCTTTGACACCTTTTTCCACTGATGGAATAAAATTTCTTGGAATTCTTCCCTCTCTAATTGCATTTACAAATTCAAAACCTTTTCCTCTTTCAAGTGATTCAAGTTTTAACCAGCAATCGCCATATTGTCCATGCCCGCCTGTTTGCCTTTTATATTTTCCCTGAACCTCTGTAGTACCTTTTATTGCTTCCCTATAGGCAACACGCGGTGACTTAAGATCAACGCTAATTCCATATCGCTGTTTTACCTTCGCCATAGCTACCTCTACATGAAGAGCACCAAGTCCTGATAATATTAATTCCTTTGTTTCAGAATTATATGATGACCTAATCGTCGGATCTTCTCTCATCATTGATTGTAACGCAGATGCAACTTTCTCCTCTTCCCCTTTTGATTTAGGTGTTACTGCCATACTTATTGATGGCTCTGGAAAATTTATTTGTTTGATTTTACTTGCAAGTGACTCGTCACCAAATATATCATTTGTTTGCGTTTCTTTAAGTTTCACTGCGACAATAATATCGCCAGCAGATGCTTCTGTTATTTCGATTCTTTTTTTTCCAAGTAGCGTACAAAGTGTTCCAAGCCGTTCTGTTATTCTTTTAGTAATATTTTTGTAATCTGTCCCTTGTATAATTTTCCCCGAAAATATTTTTAAAAATGAAAGGTTTCCGGTGTGTGGTTCAACAACACTCTTAAAAACTAACATCGCTGGTGCTTGATCTATCTCTGAAAGAACACTCGCTTGTGGAAAAAATTCACTTATAAAATATGCAATTTCGTCACATCCGATATTTTTCGTTGCACTTCCACAAAAAACAGGAATTACTTTTTTTAATATAATACTGCTCTTAAAACCTGCTACCAATTCAGCGTTTGTTATTTCCTTATTGTCAAGATACTTTTCTATTAAAAAATCATCACTTGATGCAACTGTTTCAATAAATTTTTCGCGATGGATGTTTTCTAATCCTTCCACGGGTGTTTGTGTAATAAGAGAATGGACTTTTGAAAATTTTGTTCCCGTATCGTCGGGAATAAAAACAGGAACTACGGAAGCATCAAAATTTTTGAGATAACTTAAAACTTTTGAAAAATCAATATCTTCTTTATCTAATTTGTTTATGAAAATTGCCTTCGGTTTGTCACAATTTTCCCATAAATACTCAAAAGCAGCATCAATGGAAGACAAAGCATCAAATACAAAAATTGCAGAATCCGCCACGGTAATGGCAGAAATTGTATCTCCGATAAAATCAGAGTAACCAGGCGTATCAAGAAGATTTATTTTTGTGCCATTTTTGTCAAATGAAATCAGGGATGTATAAATTGATGATACTCTTTCAATTTCGTCTGGATTAAAATCACTTACTGTATTTCCGTCCCCAACTAAGCCAAGACGATTTATAGTTTTTGAATTTAATAAAATTGCTTCAACAAGTGATGTTTTTCCACAACCAGCACTACCAACAACTGCCACATTTCTAATTTTTTCTTTTGTGTAGTTCATTGATGCTCCTCCTTTTGATGGCGCAAAAAAATGAGAAGATATTATTAACTGTTAGTTAATAACTAATGCTTTAACAACGCTTATTTTTTACCTGAACTAATGAATCAATAAAACAACGCCTTTTACCTCGTTTATCTTTTTATATTTTTTCTTTTTTATTGCTCCTTTTCTTCGACTATTTCTTCCAACGATGGAAGTTCATCGGTTGATTTAAGTCCGAAATATATTAAAAATTGTTGGGTTGTTCCATGTAAAAATGGGGCTCCAACAGTATTTTTTTTACCACAAATTCTAACCAAATTTTTTTCAATAAGCGTTTTCACGACGGCACTTGTCTCTACTCCGCGTATTTGTTCAATTTCAGCACGGGTTATTGGTTGTTTGTAAGCAATTATTGCAAGGGTTTCAAGTGCAGATTGCGAAAGCTTCAAAGTTATTTCTTTTTTGAAAAGTTTTTTGATAAACGGTGCAAAATCTTGTTTTGTTGAAAACTGCCATCCGCCTGCAATTTCAACAACCTGTATTGGCGACTGGCTCTCCACAAATTCTTTTTTTAATTCAGAAATTGCTTGATTTATTTCGTCGGGGGTTTTTTCTGAAATCTCAGCAATTGTTTCAGATTTCAATGGTCCCTGCGATGCAAACAAAAGTGCTTCTATTATTTTTTTAAGTTCCATATAAACACGATACAAATTATAATAATTGATATTTGTTCGCCTAAAATTTGAAAAAAGTTTCCTACCTATTGCTGTTTACTAAAACGAGTTTAGAAAAAGCACAAATTAGCATTATGATACCGTTGAAAAAGTCAGTTGTAATTTCAGTTGGTATGCCTAAACAATATTTTCAAGCAACCACAAGGACAATAATTGTTAGTAACATTTACGGTTTTTCAAATATTTTTAAATTTTCGTTCTTTGAATCATTTTGC
>JBDRIG010000069.1:0-5456 GCA_043816185.1 Elusimicrobiota bacterium
TTTGTGATACCGTTGATAAATGGTTTTTAAGTAATTCATTTTGAATTCTAAATTCATAATCTAACCCCCTTTACATGGTTAGATTTTACATGATTTGACGATGACCCCTTGGGTTAGATTTTACATGATTTGATACGATTATTTGTATATTTCTTTAAAATTATGTAAAATTAGCAACCATGTTTATACCTACAACATTAGACGAAGTTAAAAATCTTGGATGGAATAAGTTAGATATTATTCTTGTTACAGGTGATACGTACATCGATAGTCCGTACACAGGAATTGCCGTCATAGGAAAATTGCTTTGTAAAGCTGGTTACAAGGTTGGCATTATTGCACAGCCGACCTGTCGATTAGAGGCAGGCGTTGCAGTCGATTCGGATATAAAACGGTTGGGTGAGCCGTCGCTTTTTTGGGGTGTTACTTCTGGTTGCGTCGATTCTATGGTTGCAAACTATACTGCTACTAAAAAAAGAAGAAAGCAGGATGATTTTACACCGGGTGGTATTAATAATAAAAGACCTGACAGGGCTGTTATTGCCTATTCAAACTTAATCAGAAGATTTTTTAAGTCGACAAAACCAATTGTGCTTGGTGGACTTGAGGCAAGCTTGAGAAGGGTATCTCACTATGATTATTGGAATAATGAAATAAGAAGATCGATTTTATTTGATGCTAAAGCTGATTTTTTGGTTTATGGAATGGGCGAAAAAGCCATTTTGGAAATTGCTCGAAAACTTAAAAACAATGAATCTACCGACAATATTTGTGGAATCTGTTATGCTTCCAATTTTGCAAAAGACGGATATAATTTGCTGCCCTCCTACGAAGAAGTAAAAACCAATTCTGTTGCTGGCAAACAAAAATTCACCGAAATGTTTCAGATATTTTATTCCAATAATAATTCGTTGACGGCGTCGGGTATATGTCAGAAACAGGACACGAGATATCTTATTCAAAATCCGCCGCAAAATAATTTAACCGAGCAAGAATTGGATGAAATATACGACATGGATTTCGAGCGTGATGTCCATCCTTACTATAAAAAAAACGGAATGGTTCGGGCGTTAGAAACTATACGGTTTTCAATTACTACTCACAGAGGTTGTTATGGAGAATGTAATTTCTGCTCTATTGCCGTTCATCAAGGGACTACTGTTGTATCTAGAAGCGAGAAGTCAATTTTAGACGAAGCAAAAAAAATTACCAAACTGCCTGACTTCAAAGGATATATTTCAGATGTGGGTGGTCCGACTGCAAATATGTATGGGACGGGATGTACCAATAAAGAAAAAATATGCGTGGATAAAAGATGCGTGTATCCAGAAATATGCAAAGGGTTGGATTTAAGCCATAAAAAACAGTTGGAACTTTTGATAAAATTAAGAGCGTTATCAGGCGTGAAAAAAGTTTTTGTGGCATCTGGCGTAAGACACGATCTTGTGCTCGAAGATAAAAAATACGGTCTCGCTTATTTGAAAGAACTTATTTTACACCATATTTCTGGGCAGTTAAAAATATCGCCCGAGCATACTGAAGAGGTCGTATTAAAAAGAATGGGAAAATCAGGTAAAAATTATTTGAAAGATTTTAAAAAATTGTTTGATGAACTCAATAAGCATTATTGCCAAGCAGATTTACTACGGACGAAATCTCCATCGAACCAAGCTAATTTATCAGACGTGCAAAGAAAACAGTTTTTGACATATTATTTTATCGCAGCACATCCAGGTTGTGGAATTGAGGAGATGAAAAAATTAAAACAATTTGTTTTGAAAGAACTAAAATTAATTCCTGAACAGTTGCAGATATTTACTCCGACGCCTTCAACATATTCAACGCTGATGTACTACATCGAGCAGGATCCTAATACCTGTGAGAATATTTTTGTGGAAAAAGATATAAGCGAAAAAGCCGCTCAAAAAGAAATTATTCTATCACCTACTTATAAACCGAAATCTTACCCTTTCAGCAAATAATCATATTTTTCACTTGAAAAAATATCTTAAATATGTTAGCATACATCAATTAAATGCTCTGTATAACACGAGCGTAATTCGGAGGGATTTTTATGTCAGGACATTCCAAATGGGCTGGTATTAAACACAAAAAAGCGATTATTGATTCAAAAAGAGGGAAAATATTTACCAGAATTGGTAGAGAACTCACCATTGCGGCAAAACATGGTGGAAATCCGGAAAACAATGCACGTTTAAGAAAAGCAATTGAAGATGCAAAGACAGCGAATATGCCGACGGACAACATAAAAAAGGCAATTCAACGAGGTACCGGCGAACTTCCAGGAGTAACTTACGAAGAATTTGTTTATGAAGGATACGGACCAGGCGGAGTAGCGATTATGATTGAGATTACCAGTGATAATAAAAACAGAACTCATTCCGAAATAAGAAAGACTTTTTCGTCGCATGGCGGAAATCTCGGCGATGCAGGTTGCGTTGGGTGGATGTTTCAGCAGAAAGGATACATAGTAGTTAAAAAGTCGGATGTTAAAGAAGATGAATTGATGAACATTGCAATCGATAACGGTGCCGACGATATAAAAAGCGACGATGAAAATGTTTATGAAATATTTACGATTTTTTCTGATTTTGAAAAAGTAAAAAAAGCATTAGAAGATAAAAAAATTGCAATTGAAACTGCTGAAAATATAAAAATTCCTTCCACATATATTGAAGTTGATAGTGATAATGAACGAAAGATGGTTGAGCTTGTGGACGAACTTGAAGAAAATGACGACGTAAAAAATGTGTATTCGAATTTCGAGACAAGCGGTGCAGACAAAATAAAAGATTGATTTAGATGGTAAAGGGATAATTAGGTAGATGAAAGGATAGTCGAATAGATAATCAATATGTGTTAGCTAACGATACGTTGTAGAGTAATTCCTTTTGTGTCTTTTAAGTACTGCGATGGTGTTTTGTAATTTAATTTTTTGAGTCTTTTGTTTTGGTTGTAGTCGTCAACAAACTCCAAAAGTTTATTATTTAGATCAAATATACTACTAAGCCTGTATTTTGTCAACACATCGTCCCTTACCTGTTAGTCAACAGTTAACAATTAACAAGTTCAACATGTTAGTGCAACACCGCTGACGCTGGATTGAAAATCTGCTATAATAAGCAGATATGAAAAGAACATATAGACAGTTAACGGAAGCAGAACGGAACTTAATTGTTGTCATGGTAAACCGCAACAAATCGGTTCACGAAATATCTCGCGAATTGATGCGTAGTCCAAGTAGTATAAGCCGTGAGATAAAAAGAAATCATGGAAGGAACATGGTATCGTGCACATCTTGCACAAAAATGATCGATTGAAAAGCATCACATCACACATAAACACAAGCGATTAAAAACATATGCCTTGCAAATAGAGGTTGCATCTATGCTAATGAATGGTTGTTCGCCAGAAATAATCGCAGGTAGAATTCGCAAAGAGACTGTGTCACAATAGTAAAATGTGTGTCATTAGTGGCTGTCCGACAAACTATTCCGCTTTACCGACGACACAGCGTCAGTAAAAAAATGATGTGTTGTTTGTTGCTATTAGTTGTCAAATACTGCTATATTTTACAAAAAAATGACTGTTTTACGATTTGTCGGACAGCCTCATTACGGGCGAAGCGAAGCAATCTTTAAAACATTTCTCGTTGGAAAGAGATTGCCATGTCTTCCTTCGGAAGCCTCGCAATCAGATTGTGTCGCAATGAGCTAAAAAGTTGCATTTTTATAGAAGATAGCAACTGATGGTAAAATATGGTACTGTAATCCAACACTAGATGGTAAAAGATGGATTGTGACACAGTCTGATTGCTATCATAAATATATGAATAAAATGCAAAGCTATATTTTAATCGGAGTAATTGTTTTAATAATTGTTTGCATAATCGGAGTATTTAATTCTATAAAAAAATAATGAAAAAACTTGTTGTATTATCTATCTTTTATATTTTATTTTCGAATTATCTTTATTCGACTTGGCCTATAAATATCACACATGCAGTTAAAGGTAAAATAATAGACGGTGTTTCAAAATTACCAATAAAAAATGTTGTTGTTGTAGCAAAATGGTTTGAAAGCTATCCTAAAATGGATGGTGCCAATACAGTAACGTTTTTTAGTACTTCTGTTATTACAAATAAAGATGGTTTATTTGAATTACCATCCAAAAATAGCTTTCATTTTCTTTCATATTTTTCGTATGTAGAAATAGAATTATATCATCCATTATATGGGGAACAGCGTATTGCTTTCAATGGGAAAATGATGTTTTTTCAGTATCCACTATTTTCTGACTACGATAAGATTGTGTATAATAAAATTAAAAATGGAATATTTTTTTGTGATATAGAATTTACAAGTTTTGAAGATAAATATGTGAAACCTTATAAAAGATTATCTAAAGAAGAAAGAAATAAAATTATTAAAAGGATTAAAGAAAAGAAAGAAGAAATTTGGTATATTGATGATGAGTGGAATACATTTACTAACGAGATGAGGAATATGATGCTTGTGTTGAGTGAGAATTTCTATGACGGTCACGCTTTCCCACTTTCGCCAAAACACTTGCTTGTTGATTACTATTTAGCTTTAAAAAATAATGGAAGACAATTCGATTTAGAAAACGATATGTCAACAATAAAAAAAATAATTCAGGAAATTGTTGAAGATAAAGTGACATTTGGTTTGAAAAATTCGCAAATAAATGAACAAAAAGATGAGATAGAAAAACTAATATTTTTAAATGAAGGGGTATAGTATCAAATTAACCACTAAATTTGATTAAATTTATATTTATGAAGCAAATTCAAAATTTCGTTAATTTGTTGTTTAATTGTAAAATGTCTATGATTATATATCCAAACATATTCAGCCAGATAAAGAGGCAATTTTTCTTTACGAATACCACCTTTACTGACAAGTTTTCTTTTAAGATAACCCCAGAATTTTTCGCCATTGCGGTGCCTCGAGATTAAATGGCAATCAGTTGGGAGTCCATTCATACTTACACTTGACGCATCTAACTTTTTCTCGTCTGATTCTATAACTCTTGCCAAAAGAACATTTTGGGCATTTATGCCTTTTTGTCATACCACCATTATATCATTTTTGGTGGCTAAAGTGTAACTATACCCTTGATATTATTTCTGACACCGATATTTCAAAGGTCGAATCTTGGCTTAATAACAGACCAAGAAAATGCTTGTGGTTCTCTACCCCAAATGAGGTTTTCAATTCCACTAAATGCGGTGGTGTTGCACTTGGTGGTTGAATTCACCGATTTACACAGTGACCTTGTCAACTCATTTAATAATCTAACCCTTGGTAGGAAGGAACAGAGTTGTTAACAACATAAAGTTCAGGTTCAAAATTTTCCTGAATTTTCTTAGATTTAGAAGTCATTTGAAAAATTTTATCTAATTTTTTGTCTAT
>JBDRIG010000070.1:0-37629 GCA_043816185.1 Elusimicrobiota bacterium
GGGCGCTCGGGAATAAGTTTCTTTGAGACGCTCGTCAGAACTCGCTCTGCAATTTGCTCCTGGAACAAATAAGTCGCAAATTGAGGCTCTGCAGAAACTTTTCCCTCACTCTGGGATGAGGAAGGTGGTTGCTCACAAGCAAATTTTTTCCTTATCTTACGATTATAAGACGATAAATGATGAAAATTGGTATATTCGGCGGAAGTTTTGACCCAATTCACAAAGGGCACCTAAAATTATCTAAATGCGCGATAAGGCAACTAAAACTTGATTTTTTGTTTTTTGTTCCAGCATTTTTACCTCCCAATAAATTTAGAAAATTATCCAACGCATTTCATAGAAAAAAAATGTTGCAACTATCCATTAAAAATTCCAAAAAATTTTTAGTATCAGATTTTGAACTCAAGTCAAAAAAAATGGTATATACATATCAAACATTAAGATATTTTCACAAAAAATATCCAACAGCAGAACTTTTTTTTATTATGGGTTCTGATTCCGTGAATGATTTAAAAAATTGGAAAAACGTATCGGGAATTTTACAAGTAAGTAAAATTGTTTTTATTCAAAGAGGCGATTATAAAGTAAAAATAAAAAAAAAATTCATAAAACTTAAAGGGGTTATTACAAACATTTCGTCAACCGATATTCGTGAAAAGATAAATGGACGCATTTCTATCAAAGGACTTGTTCAAAAAACAGTTGAAAGCTACATCAAAAAAAATGGTCTCTATAATAATTGATATTAAAAAATATCTTGCAAGAAATCTAACGCAGGATAGATATAGCCATACATTAAAAGTAGCAAATCTTGCTGTAAAATTAGCAAAGCATTATAAATTAAAAGATATTGTAAAAATAAAAATTGCATCATTGCTGCATGATTGTCAAAAAAATTCTAACCACCAAAGCAACCACTCGTTTTTAGCGGAGAAAATTGCTAAAACAAAATTCAAAATAAAAGACAAAAAAATATTAAATGCTATTAAACATCATACTTTTGGTTGCAGAAAAATGGATGTTTTTTCTAAAATAGTTTATATCGCCGATATATCAGAACCATCAAGAAAATTTGAACAGGCAAAGAAAACAAGAAAGCTTGCGTTTAAAAATTTAGACGAAGCTATGGTCTTGGCACTTTCAACAAAAATCAAACATGTACTTGATGAAAAAAAATCATTGTCCTTGGAAAGTGTTATGCTCTACAACAAAATGATTGCAGCGATAAAACCAAGATTACGACGATAGAAAATGTATTATTGGTGTTGTGGATTACATCGCCATGCTCAATATTTCGAGCAAGTAAATAATAATTTAAAATGAAAAAATATATAATTTTTTTTGGAATATTCTTTTTTGTTACAGCAATCCTTTCGTTTCTTAACACGCTTACATTAAATATTATTTCAGGTAAACGCATTAACGGAATCATTATAGGTACTGATGATGTAGGTAACACTAAACACTCAGACGTATTAATTTTTCTGTCATATAATCCAAAAAAAAGGTTTTTAGATATTATTTCAATTCCACGCGATACCAAAATATCTGTTGACGGTATTGCTATACGAAAAATAAATCAACTTTATGCCTATTCATATAAGAATACCAAGAATCATTATACTGCTTGTGAAAGCGTAAGAAACGAATTGCAAAAAATTCTTGGTATTGACATACCGTTTTATATTCAAATTGATTACAATGGTTTTAAGAATCTTATTGATGTTTTGGGTGGTGTGAAAGTTGAAATTAATCAGCCAATGAACTATGACGATAATTGGGGTAATCTTCATATACATTTTTCAACAGGCACACATTTGCTTGATGGACAGAAGGCGTTGGAATATGCAAGATATAGAACTGGCGATCGTGCAGATTTAGACAGAATTTTAAGACAGCAGTATTTTATGCACGAGATTATAAATAAAATTAAAGAACCCAGGGTTATTATTGGGTTTCCAAAAATTGTAAAGATTCTTTATGATAATATTCACACTAACATATCTATTTGGGATATACTGGCAATTATTTACGAATTAAAAAATTTTAATTTTTCAAATGTTCGATTACAATCGTTACCAGGTTCTCCGTCAAAAAGTTTCTGGATTCCAGATTTTTCTGGCATTCAGAAATCAGTAGAATTAGTTATGACTGGTGGTGTAAAAAATATTGAAAAATTTTCTACATATTCAGATATTGTTATTGAAATATTTAATGCATCGGGTAAAGCAAATCTCGCTAAAAAGATGCGAAATATATTTATGAAAAATGGTTTTGATGTTATAAAAACTGGAAATTACGAGTCAGACTCAAGATATGAAAAAACACTTGTCATAGATAGGTTGGGAACACTTTCAAAAGCGCAGCAAATTGCGAACGTTATAGGCGTAAAGGAGGTCGTTACAAAAGTTGATGCTTCTCGAGGCGTGGATGTTAGTATTATTATTGGACGTGACTGGGAGGGACTTAAAAAAAATATATGGGACAAAAAATAGATTTCAAGAAATTGGCAAAAATTTCCGCACAATTGCTTAAAGGGAAAAAAGGCAAAGATATAGTTGTTCTGGATGTAGGAAAAGTTTCAGATTTTACAGATTATCTTGTTGTAGCAAGTGGAACTTCTGATACTCACATAAGAACACTTTATTCAGAGGTAGAAGAAAAACTACCGATTTTACCGTGCAAAAAAGAAATAAAAAATAAAACAAAGTGGGCTGTTCTTGATTACGGAGGTTTTATTGTCCACATATTTCATGCTGACTCGAGAAAATTTTACAATCTTGAAAGCAACTGGGGACTCGCAGAAAAAATCGTAAGTCGTAAGGTCCACGGAAAAAAATCACAAAAGACGCACAGAAAAAATAAAAAACAGTGATATTGCGATGTAGGTCAACGGCGATGATATAGCGTTGTGGTTTTATGTATCATCATATCAACGTATCGTCGTATCAGCAGAGAAAAATCTTGTGTTCTCTGCGTCAATCTATCGCGATTCACATTAAAAAAATGTTAACAGAAACGAGAGAAATAATTAAAAAAATTTTAAATAGCCTTCACATTGCTGACGATTTAAAATATTCAGTTGAACATCCACCTCAAGATATTGATGCAGATGTTTCTACTAATATTGCAATTTTACTTTCAAAAATTCTTAAAAAAAATCCGTTAGAAATCGCAGAAAAAATAATAGAAGATTTAAAAAAAGAAAAGATAATAGCCGATGCAAAATTCCAATCAGGATTTATAAATATAGTTTTTTCGGATAGTTATATTCATCAGAAAATTATTTCTTTACTTATATCAAACACTTCATCACAACGCAGTTCTATTTTAAAAAATAAAAAAATTCTTATAGAATTTGTTTCCGCCAATCCTACAGGTCCGCTACATATAGGTCATGGTCGCGGTGCTGTTTATGGCGATGTTCTTTCACGGCTTTTTGAATTTTTAGGTGCAGATGTTAAGCGAGAATATTATATAAATAATGTCGGAAATCAAATGGAAATTTTAGCAGAATCCGTATTATCATATATTTCTCAAAAACCAGTTCCAGAAAATGGATATAAAGGCAAATATATTGAAGATATTGCAAATGAAATCCAGAAATCAGAAATCAGAAATCAGAAATCAGAAATAAAAGAATATACAATAACTAAGATTCTTGACTGGATAAAAGATGATTTAAGGAAATTTGGAATTAATTTCGATAATTGGTTTTTTGAATCATCGCTTTATTCCACGCCCCATGGAAAAACTTCTACGAAAGACGGGGTTTGTGAAAAAAATGAAGTTGAGGAAATAATAAAAAAATTAACAGAAAAAAAATTGGCTTTTGAAAAAGATAATGCTGTTTGGTTTAAATCAACAAATTTTGCTGATGATAAAGACAGAGTACTTATTCGCGAGGACGGAAGACATACATATCTTGCGTCGGATATTGCATATCATTTCAATAAATATCAGAGAAATTTTGATGAGTACATAAATATCTGGGGTGCAGATCATCATGGTTATGTGGAAAGAATGAAAGGTGCTGTTAAAGCGATTGATTGCGATGAAAAAAAACTTAAAATAATTTTGTATCAGCTTGTCAATATAATTAAAGACGGAAAAAAAGTAAATATGTCAACACGAGCAGGTGAGTTTATATCTCTTAAAGAGGTTATAGATGAAGTTGGTGTTGATGCAACGAGATTTTTTCTTTTAATACGCAACTCTGAAAGTCACATGGATTTTGATTTAGATTTAGCAAAAAAACAAACATTAGAAAACCCAGTTTTTTATGTTCAATATGCTTATGCGAGAATTTGTTCTATATTCAAGGAAACGAAAAAAATGGCTGGGAATCTGGCATCGCTAAGCGAGTTTGTTACAGTTGAAAAAATCGAAAGTTTGGGAAATCTTAAATTAAAAGAAGAAATGAAATTGATAAGAAAAATTTTATACTTTGAAGATATAGTAGAAATTGCCGCTAAGGACTACGCACCACACTATCTTACAAAATATTTACAAGATATTGCATCTTGTTTCCACTCTTATTATAATAAAAACAGAGTGATAACCGAGAATGTTGCTACAACCAATGCCCGTCTTATAATGTGTCAAGCGGTAAAAAAGGTGATAAAAAACGGATTAGATATTCTTGGTGTTTCAACTCCTGAAAAAATGTAGAAAAAGTATAAGCAATTTTATGATTTCCGATAATATAAAAATTATTTTTGAAAAAATTGAAAAGGCAAAAAACAAGCTTGGTGAAAAAAACGATGTAAATTTTATTGCAGTTACTAAAACAATTTCGGTTAACAAAATAAAAGAAGCGATTGATTGTGGCATAACGGATATCGGCGAAAATCGTATTCAAGAAGCAGAGAAAAAATTTAAAGAACTTACAGATTCTACTAAAATTAAAAAACATTTAATCGGACATCTGCAAACTAACAAAGTAAAAAAAGCGGTTGAGTTATTTGATTTAATTCAATCGGTTGACAGTGTTCATTTGTTGGAACAAATAAATAAGTGTGCGGAAAAAATTAAAAAAATTCAAGAGTGTCTTATTGAGGTAAAAGTATCACAAGAAGATACAAAATATGGCGTAAATCCATCTGACTTGAAAATGTTTTTAGATAAAGTTTGGGAGCTTAAAAATGTGAAAATTACAGGGTTAATGGCAATTGCTCCGTATTTTGAAAATCCACAGTTAGCAAGGCCGTATTTTCATAAAGCGAAAGAAATTTTTGAGCAGATTAGTTCTTATTTTACAAGCCGTAGTTTACAATTTAATATTTTATCTATGGGAATGACAAACGATTTTGAAGTTGCAATCGAGGAAGGCTCAAACATGGTACGTATTGGCACAGGAATTTTTGGAGCGAGAAAATAGATGTATATTTGGTAGTACTACTCGGAACGTTAAATACATGATTTGATACGCAGGGTTGACATAGATACTTTTTTTGATATAATGATATCATAAAGAAATTATCGATAGTCTTGATAGCAGCAATTTTAAAAGAACCATAACAGTGATTAATGACGACGATTTATCCTTGTAATCGATGTTTTTACTCGGTCTTATTGTCGGCGAGATTGTCTAAAGAGCTGGTTGATTAAGTCTTAAAAGAATTTAATTACGCCATTAGGATAATACTGTGGATTATCGTTGTGCTCGGATATTAAAAAGGAAGGTAATAATTATGATTGAAAGAAAATGGTATTGGATTGATGCAAATGATGAGGTTTTGGGACGACTTTCGACGGTTGCCGTCAGTATTTTACAGGGTAAAACGAAGCCAGAATACTCGCCCAATAAAGATATTGGCGATTTTGTGCTTGTAACAAATGCTGCAAAAATAAAGATGACAGGAAATAAATTAGAGCAAAAATTAGATTACAGACATTCAGGTTATCCTGGTGGCGACAAATATACTCTCTATAAAGATTTAATACAAACCAACCCAGAAAAAATTGTCAAGCTTTCCATAAGCGGAATGTTGCCTAAAAATCGACTACGTACGAAAATGTTAAGGCGTCTTAAAATCTACAAAAACGATGCCAAACAATTGGAGGCAAAATGTCAGAAGATATCGCCACAAGTAAAGTAATTACAGCAGTAGGAAGGAGAAAAACCGCAGTAGCATCGGTAAAACTTTTAAGTGGAAGTGGAAAAGTGCTCGTTAACAATAAATCGCTTGATAGTTATTTTGCCGGCTTAATAAGATTGCAGCAAGTAGTTCTTATGCCACTTAACGCAGTAAAAGCTTCTACACAATACGATGTTTTTGCAACCGTTAGAGGTGGCGGGGTGATGGCACAGGCGGAGGCGGTAAGACATGGGATCGCTCGTATATTAGCGTCAATCAATACCAAATTTAAGGTAGTCGTTAAAAAAGAAGGTTATCTGACTCGCGACGACAGAATGGTTGAAAGAAAGAAGCCAGGAAAGGCCAAAGCAAGAAAGAGTTTCCAGTGGACAAAAAGATAATAACTGTTAAGATAGTACTAAATTTTAAAATTCCTGTTCGACCTGCCCAACAGCACACTTCGCAGCAAGTGAGTTGTTGGGCGAGCAAATTTGGTTGGACAGGTGACTGTTGTCAGAAGTTCACTTCGTCGAGAATCGCCGAAGTCGAGCACTTCGTTAAAATTCATTCCATCAAAATTTGCTAAAACCTGACAACCAAGATTAATAAACAGACAAACGCGAAGCCGATGCTAAGTTTTGTGTTCGTCTTGTGCTCAATTTTGTACTTACCTTACTCTCCTCGACGCGAAGTGAACTATCTCAGACGAATCTATTTGCGATTTTACTATGAAGAAAAAGATAATTGGATATTTGCTTGGCGTGTTAGCAATTTTCATAATTTTGGCTTTCAATTTTTTTGGCGCGTTCGAATCGTTAGAATATAAATCTTATGATTTTCGTTTAAAATTAAGAGGTTTAAAAAGTTCTACCGAGCAAATAGTAATTGTCGCGATTGACGAAGAAAGTTTGGATAAATTAGGTCGTTGGCCATGGGACAGAAGTATTCATGCGAAGCTCATAGAAAGATTGGTTAAAGCAGATGTCAAAACAATAGGGATTGACGTTTTATTTATTGAAAAAAGTAATTCGCAAAGCGATAAATTATTATCCGATGCGATGGCAAAATCTAAAAAATGTGTTAATGAAATTTTTTTTGAAGTTGTAAATGGCGTACCAATAAAAGCCAAATTGCCCATAAATGATATTGCGAAAAGTTCTTTGTCTCTCGGCTCACCACACATTTTTCCAGAAACCGATGGCGTTGTGAGAAAGATGATGCCTGTCATGGAATACAAAGACATGCAATGTCCACACATTTCGATAGCAGTTGCATCTGCATATCTCAATAAGCCATGGCAGCATTTAGTGAAAAATCTTTCATTAGACAGAAATAGTGAGATGTTGATAAACTACCACGGTGAATTTGAAACATTTAAATACATATCGTATTACAAAATTCTTACCGGCAACTTCAATCAGAATCTTCTTAAAAATAAAATTGTTTTAATTGGTTATGCTGCGGCTGGTCTTGGCGATAGACATGTTACTCCGTTTTCTCCAGCAATGCCAGGCGTTGAGACGATTGCAAACAGTACCAATGCTTTTATTGATTCAGATTTTATTTCATATTCAAACCATTGGGTAGGATTTTTATCGGTAGTTATTGTTGGTATTGTTTTAGGGTTTTTATTACCAAGACTCCTGCCATTGAAATCAGCATTTTTAACAATTTTTATTTTCGTTTTTTGGTCTTTTATATGCAATTATTATTTTGTCAACAAAAAAATCTGGCTTGAATATATACCGACGGCATGCCTGATTGTTTTCTCATATATTTCAATAACATTATGGCGGTTTATTACTGAGGAAAAAGAAAAAAGATGGTTGAAAAAGACGTTTGGGCATTATCTTTCTCCATTGGTAATTAATGAACTTATAAAAAATCCCAATGTAATTACTTTGGGGGGAAAGAGATCGGAATTGACTGTTTTATTCTCAGATATACGAGGGTTTACGACGATATCAGAAATATTTACACCAGAAGCAGTTGTGTCACTCCTAAATGAATATCTTACGGAAATGACAAAGATAGTTTTTAAATATGGAGGGACACTTGATAAATTTATTGGCGATGCAGTGATGGCTTTTTGGAATGCACCTCTTCCACAAAAAAATCACGCAGAAATGGCCGTTTTCTGTGCTATTGATATGATAAAAGAATTGACAAAACTTCAGCAAAAATGGCGCGTTGAAAAAAAACCTATAATTAATATTGGAATCGGTATAAATAGTGGTGATATGATTGTTGGAAATGTGGGTTCACTTGAAAGAATGAACTATACGGTTGTTGGCGATAATGTCAATTTAGCGTCTCGATTAGAATCGCTCAATAAAGAATTTAAAACACACATAATTATTTCGCAGTCAACATATTTGCATGTAAAAGATAAAGTTGTTGCTAAACCACTTGGCGCAACAGAGATTAAGGGCAAAGAAAATCCTGTAGAGATTTATGAGGTGTTAGCACGGAACTAACAGACACCTTTAGATAAACTTAATTCGGTTGCCAAGTTGTTACCGAAATTGTGGAGTATTACACTTGAGAGCACCGATAGATGACTGAAAACTGATCGCCAGTATCTCTTTTAATTGTTTCCAGTATTTCTTTTAATTGTAATCATAAGAAAACATTACACCTTTATTATTGGTGTCATTTACAAATTTATATTCGTTTATCTCCACCCGTTTAGCGGGAAGGAAGCGTGTCAAAAGATGCTGATTTTTTACATGGGATGCTATTTTCTACTTGACAAACAAGTTCAATATGTTAGTGCAACACCGCTGTATCTTCCAGAACAGCTTTGTTTTCATCTTTGTCTCCGTTGCCTAAAAACATTTTGCAATCCATTACATATAATAATGGTTCGGAAAATGTCCAACATGATATCATAAATACTTCTTTGGGTACTTCTTCTTTCTTTTGTAGTCCTTATCATTCTTGGGAAAAAGGTACTGTTGAAAATACTAACGGTTTGATAAGAAGATCCTTGCCAAAAAGAACTAATTTTGATACTATTTCTGATGATGATATTTCAAAGGTCGAATCTTGGCTTAATAACAGACCAAGAAAATGCTTGGGGTTCTCTACCTCAAATGAGGTTTTCAATTCCGCTGAATGCGGGGGTGTTGCACTTGGTGGTTGAATTCACCACACAAAAGTTATCCACAAGATAATTTCTGGATTTTGTCCCAAATTTTGTAAATTTTGTCTTATTAACTTTTCAAAGAACAGTTGGTTGCTATTGTGATACAGTCTGAGTGACGACAAAAGCCCTTACAATAACGAACTGAATTTAATGAAGTATTGATAGTTAGAACAGAATTAAAAAATCTAATCTTTAAAGTCTTGCTAAAAACGTGATAATTTAATTTTTAATTCTTGGGAGATTACTATGATATTCAAAGGAATTCCAGCTGCATCTGGTATTGCTATTGGAAATGTATTTCTTATTGAAGATGAAGAATTTTTTGCAGTAAAAAGAAATATCGCTAAAGATGAAGTAAAAAAAGAAGTTGAGAGATTTAAAGAAGCGATTGTCGACATAAAAATAGAACTCGAAAAAACAAAAAACGATGCAGCAAAACATCTTGGCAAAAAACATTTAAGAATTTTTGATGTCTATCTTTTTATCGTTGATGATCCCGTTTTAAAAGATGAAGTGATATCAAAAATTACAAAAGAACTTGTAAATGTCGAGTATGCTTTATATGAAGTAATGGAAGCAAATGCTAGGATTTTTGAAAAAATAGAAGACGAATATTTTAAGGAACGAGGAAAAGATATTTATAATGCAGGCAAAAAAATACTTAAATATTTAGCCGGTATTTCTAAAAAAAGTTTAGAGAATGTCATGGAAAATTCGATTGTTTTTGCAAACAATCTTACTCCAACAGATACAATCACAATGAAAAATGAAAATGTAATGGGTTTTGCTATAAATTATGGTGGTAAAACTTCACATACGGCTATTATGGCACGAGCAATGGAAATACCTGCCGTTGTGGGGATGAAGGATATAACCTCCAAAGTAGTGCATGGTGATATTGTTATTGTAGATGGTAACGAGGGTATCGTTATAGTAAAACCTGATGTAGAAACACTTGAAAATTATCGACGACATTTGGAAAATTATCGTATTGAAGTAAAAGATCTCTCTCAGCTTGTTAATATTTCTACAGCTACACGCGACGGTAAAAAAATAATTATTGCAGCAAATATGGAGGTTCCAGAAGAAGTTCATTCTATAATATTGTCTGGTGCAGATGGCATTGGACTTTTCAGAACAGAGTATCTTTTTATTGGCAGAACTGAATTTCCGACAGAAGAAGAGCAATTTGAATCATATTCACAGATTGTTGAAAGGATTTTTCCAAATCCTGTAATTATGAGAACTATTGATTTAGGTGGTGATAAGCTACTTCCTTATTTTAACGTTGGCGCCGAAAGAAATCCGTTTATGGGTCTTCGTGCTATAAGATTTTGTCTTAAGTATCCGGAAATATTCAAAAAACAATTGCGGGCAATTTTGCGTTCTTCTAATTTTGGTAACGTAAAATTAATGTATCCAATGATTTCAGGAGTTGAAGAATTATTTGCTGCAAATGTGATATTAAATGAAGTAAAACAGGAATTAAGAAACAAATCGATACCGTTTGATGAAGACATAGAAGTTGGTGTTATGGTGGAAATACCATCAGCAGCGATTACTGTAGATTTGTTTGCAAAAGAAGTGGACTTTCTTTCTATAGGAACCAATGATTTGATTCAGTATACACTTGTAGTTGACAGAGTCAACGAATATGTCGCTGATCTTTATAATCCATTTCATCTTTCAGTGTTGCGACTTCTTAAAAATATAATTGATGTTGGGTACAGAGAAGGTAAGTGGGTTTCGATGTGTGGTGAGATGGCGGCTGATCCATCTTGTATAGAAGTACTTTTAGGTCTTGGGCTTGAACATTTCAGCGTTGCAGCTACATCTGTATTAAAAATAAAAAAAGAAATATTAAAAACCAATCTATCAAAGGCAAAGAAATTTACGGAAGAAATTTTTAACGAGTTTGGTAATACAATGTCTGCTAAAATATTAAAACAAAAAAAGAGAATATAAGAGTTTGATAGCGAACGGTTTTTAGGTCGTTCGTTTTTAACAGGGTCTGAAGGCCCTGTTCTACCTTGGATATAGAACGAGACGGTTTTAACCGTGCAACATCGCACGAATAAATTTGCGTCTACAACAATCTCTACCTCTCTGTTTCTTGAAGAAATAGTCATCTCGATAAATTGAGTTTAGTTTATCTACTTTTCGTCCACACGTCCATATAGTTGTCAACGAATAAAATGGAACTAACTTAAATGAATATTAGAAATTTTTCAATCATAGCACATATTGATCACGGAAAATCAACTTTGGCAGATCGTCTTTTAGAATTTACATCTGCAATTTCTACTTCACACCATGGACAAGTTTTAGATGCAATGGATTTGGAAAGAGAACGTGGAATTACAATTAAAGCAAAAGCAGTTCGACTGAAACATGTAGCTTCCGACGGTAAAATATATCAGTTGAATCTTATAGATACTCCAGGCCATGTCGATTTTACTTACGAGGTTTCCCGTGCACTTGCTGCTTGCGAAGGTTGTCTTCTTTTAGTTGATGCTTCTCAAGGTGTTGAGGCACAAACGCTTTCCAATTTTGAACTCGCCCGTCAACATAACTTGAAGATTATCCCTGTTATTAATAAAATTGATTTAAAACAGGCAGATGTTGCGAAAACCATCCAACAAATAGAAAAAGTATTGAAAATTAAAGAGAGCCCTATTCTTATTTCCGCTAAACAGAATATTGGTACAAAAGAAATAGTTGATGCTATAATTGAAAAAATTCCTTTACCCGATGGAGATACGAAAAAACCACTCAAAGCGTTGGTATTTGATTCACATTACGATTCTTTTCGTGGGGTTATAATTTATATTCGTATTTTTGATGGTGAAATTTCAACCGGAGATAAGATACTTTTTTTATCAAGCTTAGAAAAATTTAATGTTGAAGAAGTTGGATTTTTTCAAATTCAAAATCCATCTGCACCCGCAGGGCGTAAGATGACGAAAAATCTTTCTGCTGGTGAGGTCGGTTATGTAATTCTTGGTATCAGAGATATCCACAAAATAAAAGTTGGCGATACTATTACGGAACTTGAAAATCCAACATCAACACCACATCCAGGTTACCGTGAATTAAAACCATTTGTGTTCTGTGGACTATACCCCATTCAACCGGGTGATTATGCTAATCTATCTAAGGCGATGGGAAAACTTCATCTTGAAGATTCATCTTTTTTTTATCAGCCAGAAACATCTGTTGCCCTCGGTTTCGGATATCGTTGTGGATTTTTGGGACTTCTCCATATGGATATTGTTAAAGAGCGTCTCCAAAGAGAGTTTAACCTTGATCTTATTATAACAGCACCAAACGTCAGATATAGAATAAAATGCATTGATGGAAGTAAGCCAGTAAATGGTGCAAAAGGCGAGCATTCTATAATCGAAATAGAAAACCCATCAAAGTTTCCAGAAAGACAATTTATAGAAAAAATTTATGAGCCATATATTCTTGCGACAATTATTTTACCGTCTCAATTTGTTGGAAACGTGATGGCTCTTTGTGAAGGGAAAAGAGGCGATTTTCTTGATATGACATACATCACCGAGGATAAAGTAAAACTTACCTACGAAATGCCGTTGGCAGATGTGATTGTAGATTTTTATGATAATCTGAAATCAATTTCATCCGGCTATGCCTCATTTGATTACGAATTTTTTGACTATAAAGAATCGGAGTTGGTGAAAATGGACATTCTTGTTAACAGCGAGCCTGTCGATGCACTCTCCTTTGTTATTCATAAAAATAATGCCGAATTTTATGGAAGAAAAATAACCGATAAATTGAGAGGACTTATTCCTAGACAACAGTTTGAAGTTCCTATACAAGCATCAGTTTCAGGAAAGATTATTGCTCGGGAAAACGTTCGCGCATTACGAAAAGACGTAATAGCCAAATGTTATGGTGGTGACATTTCAAGAAAAAGAAAACTTCTCGAAAAGCAAAAAGAAGGAAAGAGAAAAATGAAGCAGTTTGGCAATGTTTCAATTCCACAAGAGGCATTTTTGGCCGTGCTGAAACTTGACGATAAATAAGCACCACCGAAAAAACAAAAGTTCCTTGAAACAACGACGAAACTGCAAGGAAAATATACAAAAAACTCAAGAAATCTGTTACCGAAATTGTGAAGTATTACACGAAGGATCTCGCAATGAGACTGTCAGACTGTGTCACAATCCATCTTTTACCATCTAGTGTTGGATTACAGTACCATATTTTACCATCAGTTGCTATCTTCTACAAAAATGCAACTTTTTAGCCCATTGTGACACAGTCTGTGTATCACAATAGTAAAATGTGTGTCATTACGAGCGAAGCGAAGCAATCTTTAAAACATTTCTCGTCGGAAAGAGATTGCCGCGGCTTCCTTCGAAAGCCTCGCAATAACCAAAAGTAGAATTGTGGCACAGTCTGAATGACACCTTATAACACTACACCATGCTGTTCCTACCGGATATGTAAAAAATTTGATTTTTTTTGCGACGAAATCGCTTATCTTTTGGAGGTTAAGTGACAAAAGAATTTTCTGTAATTTGGTTTCAAGGCGCTGCTTGTTCTGGATGCGCTGTTTCGGTACTTAATTCATTGAGACCGACGATAAAAAATGTTTTGCTGGACGAAATTGTCCATGGAAAACATATAAATTTATTATTTATGCCTGTTGTGATGGCGGCATCCGGAAAACCAGCAATAGATGTGATTATTGACGCTGAAAAAAATAAAAGTGGCGAATACATACTAATAGTCGAAGGTTCAATTCCGGAAAACGATTTTGGAGATGTCGCAGAGAAATCAATAGAAGATAATGTCGAAGAACTATCAAAAAATGCCTCTCTAATTTTATCACTCGGAACCTGTTCGGCATTCGGTGGCATTCCAAAGGGAAAGCCAAATCCAACTAAATCAAAAAGCGTCGAAGAATTTTTAAGATTAAAAAATATAAAAAAACCCATAATAAATATTCCTGGATGCCCACCTCATCCAGATTGGTTTGTCGGAACAGTTGCCAACCTTTTATTTTTTGGAGTTCCTCAATTGGATGAACTTTCAAGACCAAAACTTTTTTATGAAAAACTTATTCATGAAAATTGCGAGAGAAGACCATATTTTGACAAGGGAAAATTTGCCAAAAAATTTTCTGATGAAGGCTGTATGTATGAACTTGGCTGTAAAGGTCCATATACGCATGCAGATTGCCCAATAAGGAGTTGGAATTCCGGTGTCAATTGGTGTATTCAAAATGGTTCTCCTTGTATCGGATGTGTAGAACCGGAGTTTCCAGATTTAGAAGCGATGTATAAAAAAACCTGCTGGAGAAAAAAATGACAAAAATTGTGATAGACCCAGTAACAAGAATTGAAGGACACTTGAAGATTGAAGCAATCGTTGACGGTGGAATTGTAAAAGAGGCGAATTCATCAGGTACACTTTTCAGAGGGCTTGAAATAATATTAAAAAACAGAGATCCGCGAGATGCTTCACAAATCACTCAAAGAATTTGCGGTGTTTGTCCGATTTGTCATGCAACTGCTTCTGCATTTGCTCTTGATTCTGCGTTTGGGATTGCCGACAAAATTACAGATAATGGTCGCATAATAAGAAACTTGATTCTTGGTGCTAATTTTATTCAGTCGCATATTTTGCATTTTTATCATCTTGCGGCACTTGATTTTGTTAAATCACCCGATATACCTCCGTTTATTCCAAGATATGAAGGTGATTATCGTTTTAGTGAAAAAGAAAATACAGAATTGACACAGCATTACTTAAAGGCGTTTGAAATCAGACGAAAAGCACACGAAATGCTTGCGATATTCGGCGGAAAAATACCACACAATGTAGGTATTATTGCTGGTGGTGTTACAGAAAAACCGACAACAGATAAAATTATAAATTTTCTGTGGCGACTAAATGAATTGCGCGAATTTATTAACAATGTTTATATTCCCGACGTAATTTTTGTTGCTAAAAAATATCCTGATTATTTTCAAATTGGTAATGGTTGTGGAAATTATCTTACTTACGGTGTTTTTGATTTGGAAGGAAACGAAAAAAATTATCTTTTAAAAAAACGACTTTTAAGAAGCGGAATAGCCTCAACAGATCTGATATGCAAAGCTGTCGATTTATCTAAAATTACGGAGGATGTAAAATATTCTTGGTATGACGATTCACAATCACACAGGCATCCTTTTGACGAAGAAACAATTCCAAAAAAAGATAAAAAAGATGGGCATTCGTGGCTCAAATCACCAAGATACGAAGGAAATGTTTACGAAGTTGGACCTCTTGCTAGGATTTTGGTAAATTATATTTCTGGTGATGAAACAATTAAAAAACTTGTCGATAGTGTTCTTTTAGAATTCAATGCGAAACCAGATGTTTTGTTTTCTGTACTTGGGCGGCATGCGGCAAGAGCAATCGAAACAAAATTTATTGCTGACAATATGGCAGAGTGGATTCTGCAACTAAAACCTGAAGAACCAGTTTTTGTTGAATATCAGATGCCTGATGAGGCGGAAGGTGTAGGGTTAACAGAGGCACCACGTGGCGCTCTCGGCCATTGGATAAAAATCAAGAATAAAAAAATTGAAAATTATCAGTGTGTTGTACCGACTACTTGGAATGCGTCTACAAAGGACGATAATGAACAATTTGGGCCGATTGAGCAGGCGATTATTGGAACAAAAATCAAAGACGAAAATAATCCTTTTGAAATAGTTCGCATTATTCGTTCGTTCGATCCTTGTCTTGCCTGTGCGGTTCATTTGGTTGATTTAAGAGGAATTACAATTGGAAAATTTGAAACGACCTAAAATTGCCGTCGTAGGTTTCGGAAATATTTTAATGGGTGACGAAGGAATTGGCGTGCACGTCATCCATGAACTACAAAAAAATTATACCTCATACCCTACATCTTACACCATTGAACTTATCGACGGTGGAACATCCGCCCTTGATGTGATTTTATCTTTAAAAGATATAGACAAACTGATAATTATTGATGCTATAAAAAATGGAAGTAACCCCGGAGATATTTATAAATTTCATCTGTCTCAAGTGAATACAGTTTCACAATCTTGCCATGATGGGATACGTGGGATACAAAAAAGTTCACTGCATGATTTGAATTTAATCGACGCATTAAAAATTGTTGAAAAACTTGGGACATTGCCAAAAGAGGTTATCTTTATCGGTGTTGAACCGAAAAAAATTGAGCCAAACATTGAACTTTCAGAAGAACTTAAAATTAAAATTCCGGAAATTACAAAAACTATTCTATATGAGGTAAAACAATGATTGTAACTCATGCAAAACCGTTTGAGGAAATTTTGAAAACAGTTGAAGGTGAAAGAAGTGTTTTTATAGTCGGATGTAGCGGCTGTGCAAAAGTTTGTGAGACAGGCGGCGAAAAAACATGCGCCGAGCTTAAAAAAAAATTTGAAGAAGCAAAAATTAAAGTTAATGGTTGCACAACGATTGATTTTATGTGCAACAAACTTTTAGTGTTACTTAAATTGTCGCGGTATAAAGAAAAAATTGAAATAGCAGATTCTGTAATTTCTTTAAGTTGTGGGATAGGAGTTCAATCACTATCATCTGTGGTTGATAAATATGTTCATCCTGCAAATAATACTATTTATCTCGGAGGGTTTCAAGGAATCTGGCCATCACAAGAAAAATGTGCTCAATGTGGCGAGTGTGTTTTAGATTTAACCGGTGGAATTTGTCCAATAACAAATTGCTCAAAATCACTTCTTAATGGTTCGTGCGGTGGTGCGAAAAATGGGAAATGTGAAATAGATAAAGAGTTTGACTGTGGCTGGGAGAAGATTTATAACCGTCTTAAAAAACTCAACAAATTAGAAAATTTTCATAAGTTTTCAACAAAACTTCGTGATTATTCAAAAATGTTTCCACCTGCAGAATTAAGGAAGACAGTTTTTTATGATGTGGAAACTATTGAAGAAAAGGCAGAATTAAAAATCGAGGGTTGAAAACTAAATCTCTATATTCTTGTATCGGAAAAACGCACGAATAGTTCGGAGTTCAGAGACTATGAACTCGTAACCATGTCTTTGTAGGCATGGTCTGTCAGACTGTGCGCCGTTCATTGTTTGTCGTGCGTTGTTGTATGTTTTTTGTGGTAAAAAATTATGAAATTAACAGAACTGTTTTCTTCGAAAGAATCTGTTCAGACAAAAAAGTTTGTTGTTACCTCGGAAATCGGTCCGCCAAAGGGTTGTCAAATTGACAAATGCCTAAATGAGGCACAACACCTTAAGAGCAAGGTTGATGCGATAAACGTTACCGATAATCAATCGTCTGTAATGAGATTTGGCTCGCTTGCAACTTGTCATTTTCTAAAAGACAGAGGAATTGAACCGGTATTCCAGGTTGTTTGTCGTGACAGAAATAGAATTGCACTTCAGTCGGATATTTTAAGTGCTGCCGCTTTTGGTATTGAAAACCTTTTACTTTTAACAGGAGACCACACAAAGTTGGGCGACCATCCTCAAGCAAAACCAGTGTTCGATTTGGACGCTGTTTCTCTTATTTATGCTGTGAAAAAACTTGAAGAAGGTGTCGACCTTGCTGGTAACAAACTTGAAGGTGAACCACCAAAATTCTCGATAGGTGCCGTTGTATCGCCGTGCTCAGATCCTATTGAACCACAATTAATAAAAATGGAGAAAAAAGTAAAAGCTGGTGCGGAATTTTTTCAGACACAGGCAGTTTATGAAGTAGAAAAATTTATAAAGTTTATGGAAAAAGTTCGTCGTGGCGGATTCGAAGTACCTGTTATGGCAGGGATAGTTGTCTTAAAATCCGTCGGTATGGCAAAATATATGAATGAAAATGTTGCAGGTGTTTATGTTCCCGACAATCTAATTGAAGAGCTCAAAAAAGATAAAGAAAAAACAAAATCAGGACAAACAGGGATTGAAATTGCTGCACGACTCATTAAAGAACTTAAACCTTATTGTCAAGGTGTTCACATAATGCCACTCGGCTGGGGCGACAAAGTCCCAAAAATTCTTGAACTTGCAGGATTATAATGTCCGAAAAACCTCAAAAATATCTTAATTCATCTGTAAAAGAATATTTAGACAATCTATCAGCAAAACTGCCGACACCTGGTGGTGGTAGCGCTGCTGCTTTGGTTTCTGCTACAGGAGTATCCTGTCTTTTGATGGTTGTTAATTTTACGGTCGATAAGAAAGGTTACGAACAATATAATGACGAGATAAAAGAAATTTTAGAACAGCTTACAACTTGCAAATTACAACTTACAACTTTAATTGACGGGGATGTATTAGCGTACACAGTTTTTACTGTTGCGTGTAAACTTTCCAAAAACACAGATGCCGAAATAAAAATAAGAAACGAAAAAATACAATCGGCATTAAAAAATTCGCTACTTGTACTATGTAAAATTTTTGAAATATCCGTTTCTGTCTTGCCTTTGGCGAAACAACTTTTAGATATCGGAAACAAAAATCTTTTAAGTGATGTTGCCTGTGGTGTTTCGTTTTTACGTGCAGGAATTGAATCAGCAAAGTTCAATATAGATATAAATCTTAAATTTATAGATGATGTTAATTTTAAGAAAGAAGCAAAAATAAAATACAAAAAAATAATGAAAAACGCTTTTATAAAGATAGAAAAAATAATTAAAAAAGTGGAGGCGAAACTATGAGTGCGAAAATTATTGATGGAAATGAAATTGCGAAAGAGATAAAACAAAATATAAAAGCAGAACTTGAAAAATTAAAAGAGAATCTTGTGCTTGTTGCTGTGCAGGTCGGAGAAAATCCAGCAAGTAAAATTTATATAAAAAATCAAAAATTGTTTTGCGAAGAGGTTGGAATTGGTTACACACTTATTCAATTAGACGCTTCTATTTCTGAAGATAATTTAATTTCCGAGATAAAAAAATTATGTCAGGACGAAAAAATTACTGGTATAATTTTACAGATGCCATTACCTGATCATATAAATTCAAGAAAAATCCAAACGTCAATCCTCCCAATTAAAGATGTGGAAGGTGTTACACCCGCAAACCTTGGCAAGCTTTTATATGCTAATCTCGACGGGACGAGACCAATCATTGCTCCGTGTACTGCACTTTCTATTATGGAATGTATAAAATCAACAGGAGAAAATATAAAAGGTAAAGATGTTGTAATAGTTGGCCATAGCGAGATTGTTGGAAAACCCGTAACACTTATGCTCCTTTCTTCACTTTTGGAATCCGCTACGCCGACGGTATGTCACATCGCAACAAAGGATTTGACAAGCCATACGAAACGTGCGGAGATACTCATTGTTGCCGTCGGTAAGGCAGGGCTTATCAAGGGTAGTATGGTAAAAGATGGAGCAATCGTAATAGATGTCGGAATAAACAGAGTACAGATTAAAGATGAAAAAGGTAATCCTATAATTGATGAAAAAACCTGTAAACCGAAAATGAAAACAGTTGGTGATGTTGATTTTGACGAAGTAGTAAAAGTTGCAAGTTATATTACGCCAGTTCCAGGTGGTGTTGGTGCAATTACAACCACTATGCTTTTGAAAAATCTTTTAAGTTTGTATAAGGTGCAGAGTGAAAAATAATGTAGCATATTTTTTTCTTTGTTTTTTTGTGGAAAACTTGGTATAATAAAACGAGATGAAAATAAAAATAATCGGTAAGGATTAAGAAAAAAATACAATTCTCGATCCTCGGTTGGTTTCATGGAGGTTTTTATGGCGAAAGCGGAAAAATCAGACAGAGAAAAGGCGTTGGAATTAGCACTTTTACAGATAGAAAAAGAATATGGAAAAGGTACTGTAATGCGTTTAGGTGAAAGTCCACATCAGAAAGTTGAGGTAATCCCGACGGGAATTATCGGACTTGATGTAGCACTTGGCGTTGGTGGAATTCCAAAAGGAAGAATCATTGAAATTTATGGCCCAGAATCATCAGGTAAATCTACACTCTGTCTTCAGATAATTTCTAGTTCTCAAAAATTGGGTGGGACCTGTGGTTATATTGATGCCGAGCATGCAATGGATCCTGTTTACGCAACAAAACTTGGCGTTAACATTGATAAACTTCTTATTTCTCAACCAGATTCTGGTGAGCAAGCACTCGAAATTACAGAGAAACTTGTCCGAAGCAATGCTGTTGATGTAATTGTTATTGACTCAGTTGCAGCGTTGACTCCTCGTGCGGAAATTGAAGGTGAAATGGGTGATTCGCATATGGGGCTTCAGGCGCGGCTTATGAGTCAGGCACTCAGAAAACTTACTGCTATCGTTTCAAAATCAAAAACAACGGTAATTTTTATTAATCAAATAAGACAGAAAATAGGTGTTATGTTTGGCAATCCAGAGACCACAACAGGAGGACTTGCTTTAAAATTTTATGCCTCAGTTCGAATGGAAATAAGACGAGTAACAACAATAAAAAATGGAGATAACGCAATAGGTACAAGGGTTCGCGTTAAAGTTGTAAAAAATAAAGTTGCATCGCCTTTTAAACAGGCAGAATTTGACATGATTTTTGGCGAAGGAATTTCGCAAGAGGGAAGTATTTTAGATACAGGTGTTGAATATGGAGTGATAGAAAAAAGCGGCAGTTGGTTCGTTTTTAAAGGTGAAAAACTTGGTCAAGGAATGGATAACTCAAAGTTATTTTTAAGAGAAAACCCAAAAATTAATAATGAAATTAAAAAGGCAATATTTGAAAAAGCATTCTGCACACCAGCCGCTAACCGAGCAGATTCGTCTATCACAAAAGATGAATCTATAAATCGTAAATCGTAAATTACGTCGTAAATTACACAGAACAATCTTAAAACCCCCATAACTTCTTTCAATGCATAATAAAGGAATTTTACTTCTTAAAATGCCGGTATTTTTTAATTTTGTAATCATTCTTAGTATTTTTATATTTATCTGGGGATGGTTTTCCTCGTCTTTGGTATTGAAAGTTCCCAGATTATCGCTTGAAATTAATCCAGCCAATTTTAATCTTAATTTTGAAAATATTACCTTCCAGACGGTTGACGATATAAATATTAACGGTTGTTTTGTTTATTCTAAAGAAAAATCGGATAAGACAATTATTATTTGCCATGGCTGGGGTGCGAATTTAGCAGATGTTTTACCGTCGACAGTCTTTCTTCTCAAAAAAAATTTTAATCTTTTGTATTTTGATTTCCGAAACCATGGTAAAAGTTCTGGCAATGTTTCATCTTTTGGAAAATTAGAGAGTATAGATGTAACTACTATAATCGAATATCTTACAAAAGAAAAACCAAATTTTTCAAAAAAGATAGGTATATATGGTATTTCTATGGGCGGTAGTGTTGCGATTTTAGCCGTTGCACAAAACGAAAAGATATCCGCAGTAGTTGTTGATTCGCCGTTTTCAAGTTTCAATTATATTGTAGCAAGATACGCAAAACTTTTTTATAAAATTCCAAAATATCCATTAGTTCCAATAACATTTTTATTTGTTAAAATGCGGCTTGGATTTGATCCAAATGATTTTTCAGCAATTAGATATGTTGAGAAAATTTCTCCTCGCCCAATATTTTTTATTCACGGTGCGAATGATAAGAGAATTCCTGTTAGCGAGGGAAAAAAATTGTATGATATGGCAGATTCGCCAAAAGAATTTTGGCAAGTTGTAGATGCTAATCATATAGAATCATATAGTAAAGACCCGTTTGAATACGAAAAAAGAGTTGGTGAATTTTTTCGAAGGTACTTAAAATGAAGGTTATTCATAGCATCAAATCAATTCAAGGTTTAACACCCAAACTTAAACAGCACAATAAAAAGATTGGTTTTGTTCCAACGATGGGTGCTTTACATCAAGGACACATTTCTTTAATTCGTCGAGCAAAAAAGGAAACTGATATAGTTGTTGTTAGTATTTTTGTAAATCCAACACAATTTAATAAAAATGAGGATTTTAATAAATATCCAAAACCTATTAAAAAAGATATTGCTTTGTGTAAAAATGAGAACGTTGATTTAGTTTTTATTCCGAAGATGTCTTTGGTGTATACTGAAAATTATCTGACATATATTACAGTCGAGAAACTTTCCGATATAATGTGTGGTAAATTTCGAGCAGGACACTTTAGGGGTGTTACAACTATTGTCGCTAAACTTTTTAATATCGTCCAGCCAGATAGAGCATATTTTGGATTAAAGGATTTTCAGCAATCAGTTATTATTAAAAAAATGGTTTCAGATCTTAATTTTCCAGTAAAAATTATTACCTGTCCAACGATTCGTGAGAAAAACGGGTTAGCGATATCGAGTAGAAATATCTATTTAACAGAATTAGAGAAAAAAAAAGCACTTATAATTTCCTCTGCGTTGCAAGAGGCAAAAAATTTAATAAAATATAAAAAAGTAAAATCAGTAGAAGAAATAATTTTCAAAATGCGAAAGATGATTTTACCAAATGTTGATAAGATTGATTATATAGATATCAGGGATGCACATATGCTTGGAGAAATTAAAAAAATAGATAAAAAAGTTATAATTGCAGTTGCTGTATTTGTTGGAAAAACTCGACTCATAGATAATATAATTGTGGATTGTTAAAAAAATCTCCATACAGCAGCAAATCCGTCAGATATATGTAATCGATTAGTTTCGAATGAAGCGTGAGGATTAATTTGCGAATTTTTAAATCAGCAGTAGCCATATTGTTGATCCCATTTTTTTTAGGATTGTTAATATCGTTCGGAGGGCTTGTTACATCTTTTTTACCTTTAAGTTCTTCTGAAATTTGGTTTTCAACTGGTTTCGTGTTTTTCTTTATAGTATCTTTAATAAAGCCCGTCTCCAGTAAGATATATATTTTTGGTCACGAACTTACACATGCATTTTGGATAATTTTATTTAGAGGGAAAGTTAAAGAATTTAATGTTTCTTCAAAAAGTGGAAGTGTTACGACAACAAAAAGCAATTTTCTAATATCGCTTGCACCATATTTTTCCCCCGTTTATACATTTTTAATAATTTTTATTTTTTATCTTTTGGCTTTAATTTTTCCTGTTTCAAAATATATTGAATGGTTGTTTTTTTTAGTGGGGTTTTCATATTCTTTTCACATTTTTTTAACTTTAGAATCATTATCAATTGACCAACCAGATATAAAAAAAACTGGTAAAATTTTTTCGTATATCACCATAGCAATTCTTAATATTATTGTTATGGTTATTGTGTTTAAATTTGTAATACCAGACAAAATCATTATTAAAAAGTATTTTTTGGAATCTTGGATAATTGCATCAAAAATATACGAATTTATTTGGAGGAATTTAATTCCGTTTTTTGATTTGTGTGTAAAATGGTTGAGAGAAAATTTTTTGTCAAGGTAATGTGGGGTTGACAGAATTTTATAATTTGATATAATGAACACAATAATTATGAATTGTAATCTTTTTACAAGTTTGTGCAAGATATGATGAGCATTATATTAGGAGTAATTTATGTATGCAATAATTGAAGCAAGTGGGAAGCAGTATAAGGTAGAAGAAGGTGAGACGATAAAGGTGGATTTGCTTGACAAAAAAATTGATGATATGGTTGAATTCAACTCGATTTTTACTTCAGGCAAAGATAAAGAAATTACAACCGTTCCGGTAAAAGTAACAGGGAAAATCATAGGATTTACTAAAAGCAAGAAAATAATTGTATTCAAAAAAAGGCCAAAAAAAGGTTACAAGAAAACAATTGGTCATAGACAAAATTATACAGAAGTAGAAATTATAAAAATTGGTTAAGGAGACGGGTTAGGAAGCGGAGAATAGAAAATAGAGAAAAAGAAGTTTCTTAATCTCTTGATTTTTTAATCTCTCAATCTTTTAATCTTTGGTGTTAATATGGCTCACACAAAAGCCCAGGGATCAACTGGAAACGGACGGGATTCTGTAGGTCAGCGATTAGGAGTAAAATGCTTTGAAGGCGAAGTTGTTCCAGCTGGAAGTATTATTGTTCGTCAACGCGGCAGAAAATATCATGCTGGGTTAAATGTTGGTGTTGGCAAAGACGATACACTTTTTGCAAAAATTACTGGCAAGATCAAATTTCACTGGGTATCTGCCTATCGCAAAAAAGTAAGTGTAATTCCGTCTTAAAATCGCTCCTATTTTGTTAAAGACGATTAAATTTGTTGACCAAACAACATTAGTTGGACAGGTGGGTGGGTAGATAAAATCAGTTTTAATTGGTTAATTAATATTTTTTATGCATAAAGAACGCTGATTGTCGCTGATTTTTATCTGTTGACATCTGCGTTTTTTTATCTACAAATATCTAACACTACTTCGCTAAATTCAGTCTGTCATTGCAATCGAAGCGAAGCAATCTTTAAAACATTTCTCGTCGGAAAGAGATTGCCGCGGCTTTCTTCGGAAGCCTCGCAATGACCAAAAGTTATCCACAAGATAATTTCTGGATTTTGTTCCAAATTTTGTAAATTTTGTCTTATTAACTTTTCAAAGAACAGTTGGTTGCTATTGTAACACAGTCTGAGTGACTTTTTCGATGGTTTCACAATATGTTTATAGATAAAGTAAAACTTTTTATTAAAGCGGGAAAAGGTGGCGATGGATGTCTTTCTTTTCTTCGAGAAAAATATAGACCTTTTGGTGGGCCTAATGGTGGTAATGGAGGCAATGGTGGCGATGTAATAATAAAGAGCGATGAGAATTTAAAAACATTTTTGGATTTACAAAAAAATTCGCATTATAAAGCAAAAGAGGGTGAGCAGGGTGGATCAAACAATCGCTATGGAAAATCAGCGGAAGATCTTATAATAAAAGTTCCACTTGGTACCGTTGTTAAAAAAAATGGTTCTGTGATATTAGATATAACAAAACAGTGTCAAGAAATTGTCGTTGCAGTTGGTGGTCGTGGAGGAAGAGGTAATTCCTCATTTAAAACGTCAAAAAATACTGCACCTCGTATTAAGGAATTAGGTCAGCCAGGCGAAGTATGCACGGTAGAATTAGAACTCAAACTAATTGCTGATGTAGGAATTATTGGTTATCCAAATGCCGGAAAATCAACGTTTTTAGCAAAGGTATCACACGCAAGACCGAAAACAGCAGATTATCCATTTACTACTTTAGCTCCTAATTTAGGTATGATAATTTCGCCTTGGCATGACGGTAAAGCATTTATTTTTGCAGATATGCCAGGACTTATTGATGGTGCTGCTTCAGGTCGTGGCTTAGGACATGATTTTTTGAAACATATAGAGCGGACAAAAATTCTTCTTCACATTGTTGACGCTTTTGGATATGATGGTAAAGATGCTTATTCGACCTACACTGCGATAAATAAAGAGTTGAAAGATTATTCTCCGAAACTTGCTAAAAAATTGCAGATTATAGCAATCAATAAAATTGATATTCCGTCGTCTGAAAAAGCAATAAAAATGTTTAAGAAAAAAAGAAAAACCGTTTTTCCAATTTCGGCAATAAATGGTGATGGCGTAAGACCGTTATTGGAAGAAATTTTTAAAAAAATTGAGAAAGTAAAAGAAGAAAAACCAGTTGAAATAAAAAGTACTTACTACAAATATGAGCCAGATTTTATAGTTTATAAAGAGGAAAATATCTTTAAAATTACTGGAAAAAAGATTTCCGATCTTGTTATGATGACCAATTTTTCAGAGAGAGAATCGTTAAAAAGATTTCAAGGTATACTAAAAAAAATCGGCCTTGAACAAAGATTGAAAGAAGAAGGTGCAAAAACAGGGGATATTGTTAAGGTTGGAAGTTATGAGTTCAGTTATCAAGAGTAGGGTTGTCATAAAAATTGGGAGTAAACTTGTTACATCGGAAGATGTTATTTTGGATATTGTTGAAAATATTGTTTCATTCAACAATATGGAAAACGAGGTTGTTATTGTTTCTTCAGGTGCTATCGCGACAGGTTTATTAAAATTGGATATTGAAAAAAAATCTTTAGATCTACCGTCAAAACAGGCTGCAGCATCTATTGGTCAGGTGGGCATTATGAATAAATGGGCGCAAGCATTTTCAAAATACGATAAATCTTGTGCACAAATACTCCTTACAAAAAGCGATTTTGAAGACAAAAATAAATATTTTAATGTAAGAAACACGATTTTGAAACTTTTGTCTTGGGGAGTAATTCCTATTATCAATGAAAATGACACGGTTGCAACGGAAGAAATAAAATTTGGCGATAACGATACTTTATCTGCTATTGTTGCAACAAAAATTGATGCTAATTATCTAATAATTCTTACTGACGTTGATGGTCTTTATAAGGGAAATCCTCAAAAAAATAAGGATGCAGAATTAGTTTTAGAGGTAGCCCACTCAGCTTTTTTATCTACAAGAAGACAAGAAGTAACAATAAGTGATGTTGAAAAATATGCTACATCCGATGGTGGCTATGAGTTTTCCGTCGGTGGGATGTTGTCGAAGATAGAGGCTGCAAAAATTGCGACATCTTCAGGTGTCGAAACATATATAGCAAATGGCAAAAAAAACATATGCATTTCAGATATAATTTCGGGAAACGTTAGATGTACAAAATTTATCGCAGATAATAGAATTGACGAAATAATTTAATGTGGTCTATCACTACTTTGCTAAGTTCATTTTGTTATTGCGACACAGTCTGATTGTGTAGTGTGTAACTTGTAGATTATATCGCATAGTTTGTAAATCAAACAAAGAGTTGACTCCAAGTTTGTCGCGACTCGTAAGAGTAAAGTTTAATTTGTAGTAAGGGCTAACTTACATGCAAATAGGAATTATTGGACTTCCAAACGTCGGAAAATCAACACTTTTTAACTCACTTACAAACGCCAACGCTGTTGTTGCGGATTATCCTTTTACAACAATTGAACCAAATATTGGAATCGTTTCCATCCCAGATGTGCGTTTAGAAAAACTTGGAAGTATTTACAAACCAGAAAAACTAACACCAACAACGATAAAATTTGTTGACATTGCTGGGCTTGTTAAGGGTGCGTCAAAAGGCGATGGGCTTGGCAATAAATTTTTATCTCACATAAGAGAGATGGATGCTCTTATTCAAGTGGTTGGATGTTTCAGAGAAGATAGTACTGCCGCTGATGAAATTGAGATAATAAAAACTGAACTTTTTCTTGCCGATTTAGAAGTTGTTAATAAAAAAATTTCTTCAATTTCAGCACGAGCAAAATGTGGAATAAAAGAGGCAAAAGAAGAACTTGAAGTTTTGTATAAAATAAAATCAGAAATTGAAACAGGGCAAGTATCACAATTAAAATTTGCCGATATAATACTGCTTTCTTCTATCCCTGTAATTTATATTGCGAATGTGAAAGATACCACATCCAAGCTATCTGCTATTTTCTATCCTTTGATTGCAATCAATGCTAAACTAGAAAATGAACTTTTAGAACTTTCCGACGAGGAAAAAAAAGAATTTGGCGTAAAGTCGGAATTAGCCAAACTTATATTAGCAAGTTATAAACTTTTAAATTTAATTACTTTTTATACAACCGTTGGAGCTGAAATTAGGGCATGGAACATAAAAGAAGGAACTTCGGCGCAAAAGGCCGCAGGAAAAATTCATACCGATTTTGAAAAAAATTTTATTCGTGTTGAGGTTTTTAATTTTTCTGAACTTGAAGAACACAAGACAGATAAAATTTTGCACGACAAAGGTCTTATAAGAATTGAAGGTAAGGATTATATTGTAAAAGATGGTGATATATTGAGAATAAAAATCTAAATCTATCTCCTGTTATTGAATGATAATTTTAATAAAGGAGGAAGTAATAAAATGATAAAATTTGGAACATCAGGTTGGCGAGGAATAATTGCTGATGATTTTACTTTTGACAATGTCAAACTTGTAACCCAAGCGATTTCGGATTATATAAAAACGGGGTGTAGTCAAGCAGGTTTGCAGCAAATGAAATCTGTAGCGAAGGCGAAGAAAGCCGAATGTAGTAAAGCTCATGTCGCGCGTCCTCTATCCCCTGCTGTTATCGTCGGTTACGATACTCGTTTTCATTCAGAAAATTTTGCAAAAATATCTTCAACGGTTCTTGCAGCAAATGGAATTAAGGTTTTTCTAACAAAGAGAGATTGTCCGACACCCGTTATATCTTATGAAATTTTAAGACAAAAAATAGATGGTGGACTAAATTTTACCGCAAGCCATAATCCTGCGGAATATAATGGTTTAAAATTTTCACCTTCTTGGGGAGGCCCAGCGCTTCCAGAGACGACAGATGCAATAGAAAAGAAATTACAGATTACAGATTACAGATTACAGAGATGGATTTTGAAGAGGGAAAAAGAAAAAATCTAATTAAAGAAATTGAGCCAGACAAAAATTATCTTAAAAAAATATCGGAACTTGTAGATTTAAAGGCGATAAAAAAATCAAATATAAAAATGGTGTTAGATGTTCTCTATGGTACTGGCAGAGGATATCTTGATAAAATTTTAATCGATGCTGATTGTAAAATAAAAGTACTCCACAATTTGCGGGATGTTTTATTTGGTGGTAATCCTCCTGAACCAGCGAAAAAAAATCTCGGCGAACTTTTACAAATTTTGAAAAAAGAAAAATATCAGTTAGGACTTGCTACTGATGGAGATGCGGATAGATTTGGTATTATTGATAGCGACGGAACTTTTATTACACCGAACGAAACTATTGCACTTTTGTTGGAGCATCTTATAAAAACAAGAGGATGGAAAGGAGTGGTTGCTCGTTCAGTTATGACAACACATCTTGTTGATGCCATTGCGAAAAAACATAATGTTGAAATTAGAGAGACCCCAGTAGGATTTAAATATATTGGCGAGGTAATGACAAAAGAAAAAATGATTATCGGCGGTGAAGAATCTGGCGGACTTACTATTATGGGGCATATTCCTGAAAAAGACGGGATACTTGCTTGTCTCTTGGTTGCAGAAATGGTTGCTATCAACAAAAAACCCATTAAAGAAATTTTAAAACAAATTTACAGAGAAGTCGGAACAATTTTATCGGAACGACTTAATTTTCATTTACCCTCTGAAAAAATGAACAGCATTAAATCCAAACTTGAGCAAAATCCACCGTTGGAAATTGCATCAATTAAGGTTAAAAGTATAAATAAAATAGATGGGTATAAATTTTTATTAGACGATGGTTCATGGGTAGGACTTCGTCTTTCGGGAACAGAGCCAGTTGTAAGGATATATATCGAAGCGAACAGTCAGAAAAAAATAAATAAATTGATTTTAGCATCACAAGATTTTCTTAATGCGTAGTATTTACCACTGCTTCGTTAAGTTCAGTTTGTCATTGTGGGTGATTTTGTCCGCCATTGTGAGCGACACTGTTTGTTATTGCGAGGGCGAATGAAACGAGCGACGAAGCAATCTCGAACTTCAACTTCAACACAGAGATTGCCACGAGCCGATAAATCGGCTCTTGCAATGACCAAAAGTGGGGTTATAACACAGTCTCGAAGTCGGGCATATCTTAACAATCTCAAAATACTATTATGAAAGTTTTAAAAAGACACGATTATAACGAGAAATTGTTTGAAAATTTGAGGAAAAAATACCTTACTGGTGAACTTTCTAACGAGAATAATATACTAAAAGCAAAAGTGGATCCGCCAGATGAAACAAAATTCTTCAATTTCAAAAAAGATGCTTCTCAAAATGAAAGATTAAAGATTGTAGGTGCTAAGGTAATAAAAAGTGGTAAACTTGGTGTTGTAATTGTAAACGGTGGCACGGCAAGTCGTTTTGGTGGAGTTGTTAAAGGTATTATTGAAGTCTATGATGGGAAAAGTTTTCTTCAAATAAAATTAGAGCAAATAAAAAAAATAAATCAAAAATATAATGTACAAATTCCGATATATTTGATGAATAGTTATGTAACAGGAGACACGACTCTTCAGCATCTTAAAAAAAACAATTATTTTGGGCTTAAAGACACAATAAAATGTTTTAATCAATTTATTGCAAAACGATTAAATGTTGATGGTAGTTTTGTTGAAAGACTATCGGAAAAAGAAACTTATTGTGGTCTTGGTCATGGTAATTTTGTTTCTTCGTTTTCTCAAAAAGGATATTTATCGTCTTTCATTAAAAATGGTGGAGAACATTTGTGGTATTCTAATATCGACAATCTTGGTGCAATTGTTGATGAGATTATTTTAGGTTATCATATTGATAAAAAGTCAGAAATGACCGTAGAACTTGTGGAAAAATATCTTTTAGATAAAGGTGGGGCACCTGCCGTTGTAAATGGTCACCTTGAAATTGTAGAGCAGTTTAAGTTTCCGCAGGATTTTAACCAGGATTTAATTTCAGTTTTTAATACAGCAACATACATTTTTAAGGCAGATTCATTAAACAAAAAATTTAATCTTCCATTTTATTATGTTGAAAAAGAAATCAAAGGAAAAAAGGTTATACAATTTGAACAACTTGCAGGCGACCTTTCCTTATATCTTGAAACAGAATACATAATAACTAATAGAGAAGAGCGATTCTTTCCGATAAAAACTCCGCAGGATTTGGAAAAAAACCGATACAAGATGAGGAATAGATTTGGATGAAAAAATTTTCAAAAATCGTTCTGTTTTATACGAGTTTTCTCTTGCTTTTGTTTGGGTTTTTACTTGCTCCTTTAAAAAATAGAATTTGCAATCAGAAAAATAATGCTGTTGCACTTGCCGTCGAATATGATGATATAGCAAATTTTTTCGGTATAGAAAAATTAAAAGATTTCAAAGCCGCTGGAATAAATACCGTTGTAATTTCTGATGAAAAGGCAGTGGATTTTTTTGTCGAGAGTAATTGGAATCCAGAGTTTAAAAAGTTTCCGCAGGAAAAATATCTTGGCATTTCATCTGAAAAGATTTCAATTGCTTCAAAGTTGAATCTCGATATTGTTTTTTCAATTCAGGGCGACATATCACTAATTCCACCACCCACATATGTAGCGAATAATCACACTTTTGACATAGAAACACGTAATATAACAACCCATATAAAAATTCCAAACATTTTGGCTGTCATTTTAACAGATGGTTTTTATGGTAAAATACCAACAGGCCTTGATTATACTTTTGGAATTGTTGAATTTGCCAAACAAAAAGAGGTTAAAAAAATACTTAAAAATTCTACTTACGGTTACAAAGTTTTTAAGTTAAAGTGGGACTCAGATTACAAAAAAAATCTTGATAAAATAAATCGTGCTGTCGTTGAGAGAAATACTGGAATAATAATTTTAGATTTGTCTCAAACAACGTTTGAATATGCGATTGAATATATCAGAGAATCAAAAAAAAATCTTGAAAACGCAAGATTTTTTGTAGGTCGTCCAAAACCAATCAAAGAAATTAACCACGTACTTCTAAAACATATTACTTTTACGAAAATACTTTCACTTCTTATTGCTTTAATATCACCTGTGATTTGCCTTTTATTTTTATATTTTTTCACACCTGCTTATCAAATTCCATCGAGCAAGGAAAATCTTTCAATCCATCAAAGTCAAAGCGATGAATGCGAAAAGAGTACTCCTCTGCCAGTTTTATCTCAGTTAAAATCTGACCTACTTGAATCAAATAAAATTAGAAATGGTTCATATTGTATTTTCGGTGAAAATTTTTTTGTAATAAAAACTATTTCAGTTTTTTTAATAATGACTGTTTTTTCTATTCTATCAGGTGCGACAATATCATCACTTTTATCTACAAAGGATTTTATGCTTAGTAGCGAAGTATTTAGAGGTGTAAAAATAGCATTTTTGTTGCCAATAGTAGGCTTAATTTATTTATTATATAAAGATAATTTAAAAGATTTTCTAAAAAAACCGATATTGCGCAGCGAGGCAATTTTTATTGGCATTTTATTATTCGTTATTGGTTTTTATATTGTTAGAACAGGGAATTATGGTTTAACTACTTTTTTCGAAGATAATTTACGGTTGTTTTTAGAAAAAATATTTTTCGTTAGACCACGATTCAAGGAATTCCTAATTGGACATCCTTTTATAATTTTGGCAGTTTATTTGAAATGCAAAGAAAACAATTTTTTATGGAAACCATTTTTTATCGTTGGCATCGTAGGCCAGATTTCAATAATAAACACGTTTTGTCACATACACACACCTTTTTTTATTTCACTTTTAAGAAGTTTTAATGGATTGTGTATAGGAGTAATTTTTGGCATAATTTTAATTTATTTGTACAACAAATGTGTTCAAAAAAATAAGTCACAGATTAGTACAAATAGCGTCGGATAAAATCGGATAAAAATTTGACGTAATCGGTGTTCAAAAAATATGTCTGACATACTTATATCAGGTTATTATGGTTTCAAAAATATAGGCGATGAGCTTATCCTTAAAGCGATAATATCAGATTTGCGGAAATATTCGCAGGATATTAAAATTACTGTTTTATCCGTTACGCCCAACGAAACTTCAAATAAGTACAATGTATGTGCCGTCAACAGATGGAATATTTTTTCAATCGTTAAGGAAACCATAAAATGTAAGATACTAATATCAGGTAGTGGCGGACTTTTTCAAGATACAACTGGCACATTAAGTTTGTTGTATTACCTCTTAATAATTTTAATTGCGAAATTTTTCAAAAAAATTGTTTTTATTTATGCGGTTGGAATTGATGAAATTAAATATGCGTTTAATGGTTTTCTAATAAAGAAGTGTTTTAACAACGTTCATTTTATAACAGTAAGAACCGAAGATGATAAAATTAAACTTCAATCTTTGGCAGTTAACAAAAAGATAATTGTAACATCCGATCCAGTTTTTGGTTTAGAACTACAGCAATTGGAAAAGAAGAATAATAAAAAACAAAGAGTCGGAATAATTTTAAGAAAAACAAAACATTGGAAAAAAGATGTGAAGATATTTTCTGAGGTATCTGATTTAATTGTAAAAAATTTAAAAGCTGAAGTTATTTTTATACCGTTTCAATTATCAGAAGATATAGAATTGTTAAATATAATTAAAAATAGTACGAATGTTCCGGTTGATATTTTTATATGGAACGATATTGAAGAACTTTTAAAAATATTCTCGCAACTTGATATGGTAGTGAGTATGCGATTACACGGACTAATTTTGGCAGCAAAATATAAAATTCCTTTCGTGGCAATATCGCGATATTCAAAGATTAAAAATTTTTTGCGAACAATTGGAGAGCCACTCTGTGATGCTGATGAGACAAAAACCGAAAAAATATATACTCAAATTTTAGATAAAATTAATGATAGAAAAAATCTTGAAAAAATATCCGCCGTTGTTGATGGTTTGCAAGATAGATCAAAAAAGACAGCACAACTGTGTGTATCAATGCTGACTTCACATTGTAATATGTGTGATAGAAAATTTTAAAATTGACGTGTAATTAAAATATGATATAATCAAAAGCGTTGAATCTAACACTACTTCGTTAAATTCAGCTCGTCATTACGACACAGTCGCAACGACCATGAACATAAAATAGGTTGTCAGTAAATAAGTTACTTAACGAAGTAGTGCTAACGCTCTTGATTGCAACGATAAAGGTATCGATTATAACGACAAATTTTCATCAGTAAATCTTGGCATCGTTTCTTTATCGCCGTGATCGTTTTTTAGAAATCACTGTAACTAGATCTATTATGAAAAAAATATCAGTGCTTGTTATTATATTCGTTATAAGTTCAACTGTATTCTTGGGATTTTTTTCACTTATTGTGAAAAATCTCTCTTACTATTTTTCTGAATTTTCTGATCGGATTGAAATAGTTGCATTTATTGACGATAAACTAAGTGATGTCGAGAAAAAAAAACTTGTTGAAAAAATTGAAAGTATGGATATGATTGAAAAAATAAAGTATACTTCAAAAACTGAAGCGATGAATGAATTTAGTCTTGATCTCGAATTTTCCAAACAGATAAGAATTCTTGGAGAAAATCCACTACCTGCAGTTATCGATATCTACTTAAAAAAGAAAGATCCGGAAACGGTGGAAAAAATTGCAAAGGAAGTAAAATTAGTCAGTGGTATTGAAGATATTTATTATGCTTCTGTTGAAGCGGAAAAATTGCTTGCCATAAATAAAACATTTAATATTTTAAGAAAGTGGTTCAGTTTAATTTTTGGTATATTTGTGATCATTTCAATTATTTCGCTATCAATTGTTGTGCATGGTAAAAAAATCCTTTTTGGTATAGTAGATGCTATTGTTGGAGGTGGAATAGGTTTTTGTATCCTATATTTGATGCATAAATATATTTTTATACAAAATTTCAAAACACCCGTTTTTTTTAGTAAGTTAGAAATTGCAATAAGTTTTATTGTTTTGGTAAGTATATGTCTTATAGTAAGAGTTCCGAGAATGATAAGGATTCCAAAAAACGTTGTTGAAGAATAAAAAAGCGAGTGACGATACGATTATGTGATGATATGTTGAAAAAGATGATAATGCAATTATGCGTTGATATGCTAATGTATAAAAACCGAATTACAATATTATCATATTATCGTATTGTCATCATTACCCTTCTACTTTGCACTTTACGTTTTATGCCTTGCGTCGTCATCTATGCTTTCAATTACGATAAACAGATAGAAGAATGCAAGCAGAAAATTAAAGAGAGTAAAATAAAACTTACAGATGTTCAATCAAAAATTTCTAATAAAAAAAATAACATAAAAACTATAAAGAAAAAAGAAACATCTCTTGGGGCATATCTTGAGAATACTATAAGAAAACTTGAAACTACAAAAACAGGACTACTTAAAACAAAAATATTAATAAAAAAACAGCAAGAATCGATAGATACGCTAAAAATAAAATTAGAAATTGCAAAATTGGAAACGATCAGATGGAAAAATATATTAAAAAAAGAGTTAAGATTTGCACATAAGTATAGCGTAACGAAAGCGATTGATGCTCAATATTTTCCAAGAATAATACTTTCTTCAAATTCATCTGTTGATATAGCTAAGCGATATAGGTTTCTTCAGATTATAGCACGACAAAAATCGTTTGTTTATATTCAGACATTAAAAAATATTCAGAAATACGAAATATTAGAAACAGGACTTGAGACAAAGATGTGCAGATTAAAAGAGTTGGAAAAAGAGAAAAAAAATTCAGAACAGTTATATGTGAAGCAGAAAAAAGAAAAGGAACAATTATTATCAACAGTAGTAAAAAAACGAATCTTTTATGAAGGTGAACTTTTAAATTTAAAAGATTCTGAAACAATGCTCTCTAATTTGATAATACTTTTAAGAAAAAAAACAGCAGAAACTGCTAAACAAAAAAAAAAAAGAAGAAGAATTATCTTATTTAAGAATGTCAAAAAGAAAAGGTGTTATATCGTGGCCTATTGAAGATGACCCATCGAAGTTAAGAAACAGTTTAGATGCAATTTTCGGCAAACAAAAACATCCACAGTTTGACACTTGGGTTGTAAATAACGGTATCAGAATTAGATCGGCCATAGGGCAAAATGTAATTGCTGTTGACGGCGGGAAAGTGGTATTTGCCGATGACTTTAAGTCGTACGGAAAGACGGTTATTATCGATCATTCTGGTGGATTTTATACTGTCTACGGTAATCTTGATGAAATAGCTGTCAAAGACCAACAGAATATTGAGAAAGGTGAAATTATTGGTATGGTTGGAGTTTCTATCTATTCACAAAATGCATCTTTGTATTTTGAGTTTCGTAAAGATGGTATTCCACAAAATCCACTTGTTTGGCTAAAATAAAAAAAAAGACAATCGAGGCGGGTTCACATGATGGTCGTCGAGACAAACGAATAAAATTAGATTTAGTTGATCAATTATCGTCTTAATCGTTGTTTACGGAGGAGAGAAAAATGTTTAAGAAAAAAAGTTTGTTTTTTGTTGTTGCTTTATTTTTTGTAATAAGTGCATCATTAGTTAAACTCGATACAATAAAAGCTACAGGAGATGATATCTATGAACAGATAAAAATTTTATCACAGATATTGGTTTATGTTCGTGAAAGTTATGTAGATGAGCCAGATATGAAAAAACTTATTTATGGTGCTGCCGACGGTATGATAAGAACCCTTGATCCATATTCTCAATTTATGGAACCACAAGAAGCAAAAGAAATGAAGGTTCATACTGAAGGACATTTCGGAGGTTTAGGCATCAGAATTACATCTTCAAAAGAAGGATGGATTACTGTTGTTACTCCAATTCCAGGAACACCTGCGTGGAGACAAGGAATTTTACCAGAGGATAAAATTATAAAAATTGATGGCGGAAGTGCTAAAGATCTTTCAACAGATAAGGCGGTAGAGAAGCTTCGTGGAAAACCAGGAACAAAAGTTACGATTACAATAGCACGAGAAAAAATTGAACCATTTGATTTAACAATCGTTCGCGAGGATATTCCTATCATTACCGTAACTGGCACAAAAATGCTTGATAAATCAATCGGATATTTTAGAATTACCGAAATGACCGCCAAGACAACTGAAGAACTTGACAAAGCGTTAGCTGAATTGAAAAACAAAGGAATGGAATCGCTGGTTATTGATTTGAGAAATGACCCAGGTGGATTACTTAGTATTGCCGTGAATATTTGTAAAAGATTTGTCGACGAAAATAAACTTATTGTTTATACTCAGGGCAGAAGATTTCCAAAATATGAATATCGTGCCGATAGTACAGCTCAGTATTCAGATATTCCACTCGTTATTCTTGTCAACAAGGGGTCTGCGTCAGGTAGTGAAATAGTTGCTGGTTGTATGCAGGACAATAGAAGAGGAATTATTATTGGGATGCAGTCATTTGGTAAAGGTTCTGTGCAATCCCTGCTTCCTCTGGAGGGAGAAGCATCTTTACGACTTACGACACAAAAATATTATACACCATCTGGTAAATGTATTCATCGCGATGATGAAAAGAAAACAGGTGGCATAACTCCCGATATGGTTATTGAGGTTTCACGCGAGGTTGAAATAGCACTTCAAAAACAGGAAATTGATACCGAAATTACAAATGCCAAACACAGGGATGAAAAATATGATGTTAAAGTATCAACAGCTGCATCACAAAAAGATACAATAAAAGATGAGATTCTTGAAAGGGCGGTGCAGATATTAAAAGTGCGTGATATTTTGATACACAAATAATTAGAATTGGTGAATTCAACCAACACAACAAGTTCAACACGTTAGTGCAACACCGCTGACGCTGGATTGAAAATCTGCTATAATAGGCAGATATGAAAAGAACATATAGTCATTTAACGGAAGCAGAACGGAACTTAATTGTTGTCATGGTAAACCGCAACAAATCGGTTCACGAA
>JBDRIG010000071.1:0-3610 GCA_043816185.1 Elusimicrobiota bacterium
ACAGCATCAGTAAAAAAATGATGTGTTGTTTGTTGTTATTAGTTGCCAAATACTGCTATATTTTACAAAAAAATAACTGTTTTATGATTTGTCGGATAGCCTCGATAGCGAAGCAATCTCGGTTGTTCCGTCGTGTCTCGCTCCTGCTTGTCATCTCGACTGAAAGGAGAGATCTCTCTGTTTCGACTGGAAGAGATCTCTCGGTCGCTACGCTTCCTCGGGATGACAGGCGAGATTGCCGCCCACGAGTCCTGCGGACTCTCGCAATCAGACTGTGTCGCAATGGCACCCTGTCACAATGACACTCTACATGTAAAAAATTTCAAAAATTTGATTTTTTAGTGAGCACAATTCTATCTATCAGTTACAACGATATGCCAGTATTTTTTGATTTATCGTCGTATTTTTTATCACCGTAATCAGGTCTTAGGATCAAAAACATCTCTTAATCCTTCACCCAAAAGATTCCAACCAAGAACAGTTATTAAAATTGCAAGTCCAGGAAAAAGCGAAAGCCACCATGCGATATGAATATAGTCCTTGCCGCTGGTTAAAATATTTCCCCACGACGGTGTGGGTGGTTGAACGCCGAGTCCAAGAAACGAAAGTCCCGATTCCGTAAGAATTGCTGATCCAACCCCCAAGATACTCGCTACAATTATTGGTGCAATCACATTCGGAAGAATATGAACAAAAATAATCCTTCTTTTTTTAAGCCCCAATCCTTTCGCTGCAATTATAAAATCACGTTCTTTTATAGAAAGTGTTTCGCCACGAACCAATCGCGCAAGACCACACCAAGAAGTGAGACCGATTACAATCATAACATTGTAAATGTTAGGCTCCAAAAAAGCAATCACCAATAAGATTAAAAAAAATGTCGGAAAGCATAACATAATATCAACAAATCGCATAATAATAGTGTCAATTTTTCCTCCAAAATAACCCGAGATTAATCCGAAAAAAGTTCCAATAATTATCGAGATTCCAACTGCAATAATTCCAACGGATACGGAAATCCTTGTTCCGTAAATCATTCTTGAAAAAATATCTCGCCCCATTTCATCAGTTCCTAAGAAGTGATTTTTTGACGGAGATTGTAATCGTTCTAAAATATTTCCCTCAATCGGATTGTGGGTAGAAATTAATGGTGAAAAAATCGCTGTCAAAATTAAAATAATTATTATTAAAATTCCGACTTTGGCAAGTTTATTCCTTATGAATTTTTCAATATATGTTTTCCACATAAACGAAACCACAAACGAAACTACAGTCCTACGACACAAAACTTACAACATAGATTTTCATTTTTTCACTTTCAATTTCTCTCTATCTATATCTTATTCTTGGATCAACATATGCATATGATATATCTGCTATTAAATTTCCAAGAAGCGTTAAAATTGCAACAACTGTTCCGACTGCCATAATGACAGGATAATCACGAGCCATAATCGCTTCATAACCCAACCGTCCCATTCCAGGCCATGCAAAAATCGTTTCAAAAATAAATGATCCGCCGATTAGATCGGGAATTGTAAGACCAATAATTGTTACGACGGGAATCAACGCATTTCTTAAAGCGTGTTTAAAAATTACAGTTGATTCTGATAATCCTTTTGCTCTTGCGGTTCTTATGTAATCTTGATTCAATACTTCAAGCATCGCAGATTTTGTGTATCTTGAAAGTCCAGCAAGTCCTGTAAAAGCCGATACAAAAACTGGTAGAACGAGATGTTTTGCGATATCTATAAATTTTCTCAAAAAAGTAAGTTCGTCAAAATTTATTGAGCGAAAACCAGAAATTGGCAACCAGCCGAGATGCAATCCGAAAAAAATCATCAAAAGAATTGCGATCCAAAATGTTGGAACCGAAAATCCAAGAAAAACTGTGATGGTTGTAATTTTATCAAAAACGGTATCTTTTTTTACTGCTGAAAAAACACCGATAGGAATTGCGATTGCAAATATAAAAATTATTGATAAAAAATTAAGAAGCAATGTAGCGGGAAGTCGTTCCGTGATTTTTTTTATGACAGGTCTGTCGTCTTTAAATGATTTTCCAAAATCAAGTTTTGCTAACCGCTTAAGCCACATTCCATATTGAATATAAAATGGTTTATCAAGTCCGTAAATTGCAATTAGCCGCTGTTTTGCTTCCGCGGTCATTTTCTGATTCATATCGGTAAGAACGTCTGTTGGTTTGCCAGGGGATAGATGCATTACAAGAAAAGTTATTATGGTTATACCAAGAAGAACAGGAATTGTTAAAAGTAATCGCCTAAAAAGATAAGAAATCATACGGATATTATATTTAATTGAGAGAAAATTGCAATAAAAAAAAACGACCGTCACCAACCCAGCCATTTTGTTGTTATTGTAATCTGAAACTGAAGTTGAAGATCCCATTCACGGGATAGCTTTAAAACTTTTTAATTAGCCCTGTCCCCATTATTTCTTATTTCAATTCTCGCTTATTGCGTTTTTTGAATACTCCACCGTATTTATTTTCAGTATAGTGAACTATTATGAAAGTTATGAATGAACTAATAAGAGCCGATATAAGACCTATTCTGGTAGGTTCAAATTGATCAGTATATTTTAAGGCATTTTTATCAAAAAAGAGCCAAATTTTATCCATTATCAGTATAACATGAATAATTAAGAGAGATACTATTATTGAAATTATTCCTGAAAAGAATATAGCAATCACAGCAAACGTCAAGAAGGACTCAAATCTATCATACCCAGCCATTCTTACTCTCCTTCTGTTTTCTCAATTATTTTATTTTTTTTCTCCTTTTCCGTCGGAAAAACCGCACATATTTTTAATTTTTATCCTCATAAAAACAAAAAATGGCCAATTTTCTGGCTTTAAGGAACGCTGTTTAAAAAATGCTACAAAAAACAAAGGACAATTAACTTTATTTTACTATTTTGATTATTGCTTCTATAACTTCGTTGATTTTTTCTTTTTTAAGGTGTCCAATTTTGTAGAGAATAATATGTTTATCCGCTGTAAATATGCGATTAGGTCTGATATTACTTGACTGTTTTAATTCACCGTTTTCAAAATTATCGTCACTAAGTGTAACAGCATATTTGTCTTTTACAGTTTGGCTGGTTATCTGACAGAGAATTACATCATCACCGTCTAATTCCGCAATAACAAGAGCAGGTCTTCTTTTAGATTCAGTTAAATCAGAAAAAGGGAATGGCACAACGACTACATCACCTTTTATAAATTTTTCCATGCTTTGTCCTCTTCAGGTTTTAACCAGTCTTTTTTTAGAGAAGTTATACTCAAAATAGCAGTGTCTTTTTGTTTTTTATTTTTTATTTTTGATTTTAAGAAACGAATAAAATCCAATGCCTCATCAATCAAAGGTTCAGGTATCCGGTTAATCTCATTTAATAACAGTGCTTTTCTATTCATTTTGTGTTCCTCCTGAAACTATACTTTCCGATAAGTAATTGTTAGCTAACGATACGTTGTAGAGTAATTCCTTTTGTGTCTTTTAAGTACTGCGATGGTGTTTTGTAATTTAATTTTTTGAGTCTTTTGTTTTGGTTGTAGTCGTCAACAAACTCCAAAAGTTTATTATTTAGA
>JBDRIG010000072.1:0-5335 GCA_043816185.1 Elusimicrobiota bacterium
ACAATCCGCAGACATTACAAGATATTACAATACCTGTTAAATATTTGTTTTTTTACTTGACGAGTTGCTCTGTGATACCGTTGATAAATGGTTTTTAAGTAATTCATTTTGAATTCTAAATTCATAATCTAACCCCCTTTATATGGTTAGATTTTACATGATTTGACGATGACCCCTTGGGTTAGATTTTACATGATTTGATACGCTTACTTGACATTTTTTTATTTTTTTGTAAAATGACACATTATGAAACTAAAAACTGGAAGGCATACGTCGGCAATGAAAGAGGCACGGAAAAGTACGAAAAGACGCGCTGTTAATAGAGCCATTAAATCAAGAATTAAAACGACAATCAAAAAATTTGAAATGTCTTTACTTGCAAAAGATATTGAGAAAGCAAAGGAACTTTTGAAAACTGTTTCAAGTGTGCTTGACAAAGCGGCCAAGAAAAAAATTATTCATAAAAAAAATGTTTCACGTAAGTTTTCCCGCCTTTCAACACGACTATCACATATATCCAAAGCTTAATTGGTTTCTGTAAGTTTTTTCGAATTAAGTAAACCAATCTATGACACTATCGTCCTATTGGACGACAGAAGCCCACCATTAAATCTACTATAATTACAAATATCAAAAACTAATCGCTCAATATGGTTTTTACTATTACTGCTTGATTTCATTTTTACGTCTGTTTCAAGTATTTTGGTAAGTAAAAAATTTATTTTTAAGTTATCAAATTTCTGTGCATTTTTTATAAATTCATTTTGAAAAAATCTAACTCCACAGCGAATCGCTGCTTCCTTGTCATTAAATCCATTTTCAGTAAATTCAATAAATCTTAAATACTTCCTATATCTGTCTGTTATATATGCCAAAATCATATATTCATCTTCGCCACTATCTAAAAGATTTATAAGCACTTCTATTGCCTCTTCAATCTTTTCTTCCACAAGAGCGGATGTTAATTCAAAGACTGTATTCTCCTTAAAATATCCACAACAATCTTGAATATCGTCTGTTTCTATTTCAGTTTTACTACCAACATATAAAATCAATTTATCTGTTTCGTTTTTTATATCAAAAAGATTGTTACCTGTAACTTTTAATATTTTATTGGCCCTGTCCGATGAAATGCTTTTACCAAAAGTTTTTACATATTCAATTATCCATAAACATATGTCATTGTCAAACAAATTATAAAAATTTACCGTCGGAAATAGTTCCTCGATTTTTATAAATATCTCTCGTTTTGGCAATTTGTCGGCTCCAACCAAAATAAGACAGGTGGAAGTGTGTGGATTTTTGATATATTTTTCAAAAAGCTCATCCTGCGATTCTGGAAGTTTATGGATATTTTTTACAATTACCATTTTTTTGTCAGACATAAAAGGTATCGAATTAGCCGAAGAAATTGCATCTTCAAAAATACTATTTTTTCCTTGTGCAGAGTTAGATTGTTTCTCATTTTTATCATGAATATGAAATACACTATAATTTAAATCGTGCACACTTGGCTCAATTAAAATTTTTTCCAGACAGTTAATTGTGTAATATTTAAGATAATCCTCGTTACCATAAAAAAGGTAAATTGGCGAAACGTCCGATTTTTTTAATACTTTGAGTTTCGATTTTAATTCATAATATCTAAGTGTAGGCATAGGATAGTCCTTGCTCGTCACAACTGACTCAAAAATATGATTACGGCGATAAGTTATTAATTACAAGACTCGGTTATAGATTACTCAATTACAAATTAATAGGTTAGTTTTCAATCTTTATTGGCAGTCTCAATTACTCGATTTTGGCGGAACTTTTTTGTCACTTATCCCCGTTACAGCACCAAAACCTTCAATCGTTCTTTTAAGTATTAATCTTGCAAATTTCTCCCAGATTATTTCTCTTGCCTCTTCCTCGCTTATTCCACCAGGAATATCAGGAACGAAAAACCTATAACTACCTTCAAGGTTTTTTTCTTGCCAGATTACTTCGTTTTTCACTCTGTCAACAAGCATTATGCTAATCAATATCCAAAGTTTATACTCCTTAACAATGTGATTTTCGTCGTAAGTTAATGGCTCAAGTACATATCTTGTAATTTCTCCACACAAAATACCATCTGTCTCTGGCGAATTAACAACTTCTAATCTTCCATCCCCGATAAATTCATTTATAGTAGTGAGTGTTAATTTCTCTTCCATTCCATAATATACAGTTGAATTTTTAAATGTTTCAATTGTAATTTTTTTTATATTTTGAGGTAGAACCTGTGGTGCGGGCGTGTAATTAGAAGCGCATCCAGAAAAAATAATGAGTAGTGAGTAGTTAATAGCTAATAGCGAAAACCATTTCCAAGTTCTGGGTCTTATTCTATGTCTGTTTTGCGGCTGTTCTACACTTGTCATATTCATCCTCCCACGACAATATTTAATAATCTTTTCGGCACACATATCGTCTTTATAATTTTTTTATTTTCAAGATATTTTTTGATTTTATCGTCGGCCATGGCAACTTCAAAAATTTCTTTTTCATTAGCGTCTGTTTTAATCTCAACTTGTCCTCTCAATCTACCATTTACCTGAATTGCTATTGTAATTTTTTCTCGAATAAGTTTCATCTCGTCCCAAACAGGCCATTTTTCTTTTGAAATTGATTTGTTATACCCAAACATCTGCCACATCTCTTCACACAAATGAGGAGCAAATGGAGAAAGAAGGATTACAAGTGTTTCAAGATATTTTTTTAACTGTTGAGAGGGTTGCTGAACACTAATTTCATTATAAAATTCCATAATCGATGCAATCGCAGTATTAAAATGTGCTCCTGAGTCAAGCTGAATATCCTCGGTAACTTTTTTTATCGTTAGATGTTTTATGTGCTCAAGGTCTTGATTTATTTCTTCATTTGTTATCCATTGTTCCTCTTTTAATCTGTTAACTAATTTGTAAACTTTATTCAAAAATCTAAAACTACCCATCACACCTTCGTCAGACCATTCCAAATCTCTTTCAGGTGGTGAAGCAAAAAGTATAAAAAGTCTCGCTGTATCAGCACCATATTTTTCAAGTATTTCATCAACACTAACAACATTGCCTTTTGATTTTGACATCTTGAAGCCATCTTTGACAACCATTCCTTGACATAGAAGGTTTTTGAATGGCTCATCGCAAGTTAAAAGTCCTAAATCACGCAACGCTTTCGTATAAAATCTTGAATACAAAAGATGTAAAATTGCATGCTCGATTCCGCCAATATATTGGTCAACCGGCATCCAATAAGAAACATTTTCTTTTCTAAATGGATGTTCGTCAGCCTTTGGATCACAGTATCTTTCAAAATACCATGACGAATCAACAAATGTATCCATTGTATCGGTTTCTCGTCGAGCATAACCCTGACATTTTGGACATTTACATTTTACAAAAACCTCTGATTTTGCAAGCGGATTACCCTCTCCTGTAAATTGTACATCTAAAGGTAATTTAATAGGTAACTCGCATTCTGGAACCGGTACAACTCCACATTTTTCACAATAGATTATTGGTATTGGTGTCCCCCAATATCTCTGACGAGAAACAAGCCAATCACGAAGTTTATAATGAATTACTCTTTTTCCTATTTTTTTTTCTTCTACGTAATCCGAAATTTTTGAAATCGCATCTTTTGAATTTAAGTTATCAAACTGTTGAGAATTCACCATTATTCCTTCATATAAAAAGGCAGCGGCAAGCGGTAAGTGACTGATTAGATCTGTCGTAGGTGAATCTTGCGACGAACAGGTGGCAGGTGATTGGATTACCATTTTCATCGGAATATCATATTTTTTTGCGAACTCAAAATCACGTTGATCGTGAGCAGGAACACACATTATTGCTCCAGTTCCATATTCCATCAACACAAAATTAGTTACATATATTGGAATTTCTTCACCAGTTAAAGGATTTATTGCATATTTTCCGAGGAAAATACCTTCCTTTTGATTATCTAATAAACGGGTAATTCTTTTTTGAACAATTATTTTATTGATGAATTTTTTTACCTCTATTTCTTTTTCTGTTCCTTTTGCAAGCTCCAAAACCAATGGATGCTCGACTGCAAATGCCATAAAAGTAACGCCATATAACGTGTCGGGTCGGGTTGTAAATATCTCAATTTTTTTATTTGCCTTTTGATCGTCGGACAAACCCACCTGCTGGCAATCGGGCAAATTGGAATTTTTTACTAAAAAATTTACTAAAAGTCCTTCTGATTTACCTATCCAATTTTTTTGCATTATTTTGACCCTTTCAGGCCAACCTGTTAATTTTTCAATATCTTTTAGAAGTTCCTCAACATAATCCGTAATTTTATAAAACCACTGTTCAAGATTTTTCAACTCAATTTCTGACTCACATCGCCAACACTTACCTTCAATAACCTGCTCGTTTGCTAAAACAGTTTCACATTTTGGACAAAAGTTTGTTGGAGCAAGTTTTTTGTATGCCAATCCTTTTTCATAAAATTTTGTAAATATCCACTGATTCCACTTGTAATATTCAGGCTTGGATGTAATGACAAGTCGGTCCCAGTCGTAAGAAAGTCCGAGTTTTTTTTGCTGTTCAATCATTATTTTAATACATTCGTCTGTCCATTTATCGGGATGAATTTTACTCTTTATCGCCGCATTTTCTGCTGGAAGGCCAAAAGCATCGTAGCCCATTGGATGTAAAAGATTGTAATTATTCATTCCTAAAAACCTTGCAAGCGTATCACCAATAACATAATTTCTAGCATGCCCCATATGAAGTTTGCCTGATGGATAAGGGAACATTTCGAGAAGATAAAACTTTTTTTTGTCTGATAATTCGGTTGACTTAAAAAGTTTTTCTTCCTGCCAATATTTTTGCCATTTTTTTTCTATTGATTTAAAATCATATATCATATAATTATTGTACTAAAACTTTCAAATTTTGACAAGATATTTTTTTGATGATTTTTAATGGTTTTGGGACAAAATTATTCGTGTTTATTTACGACTACTTCGTTAAGTGACTCATTTACTGACAACCTATTTTATGTTCATGGTCATTGCGAGAATCCCGATTCATCGGGACGACGTGGCAATCTCGCCTGTCATCACGAGGAAGCGTAATAACCGATGGATCTCTTCCAGTCGAAACAGAGAGATCTCTCCTTTCAGTCGAGATGACAAGCAGGGGCGAGACACGACGGAACAACCGAGATTGCTTCGCTATCGAGGCTATCCGACAAATCATAAAACAGTTATTTTTTTGTAAAATATAGCAGTATTTGGCAACTAATAACAACAAACAACACATCATTTTTTTACTGATGCTGT
>JBDRIG010000073.1:0-2169 GCA_043816185.1 Elusimicrobiota bacterium
AAGTATGTTTGCGCGTTTTTCTCTTTCCGCTTTCATCTGTCTTGACATTGCCTGCGTAATATCCGCCGGCGGTTCAATTTTCCGAAGTTCAACACGAGTTACCTTTACCCCCCAAGCATCTGTTGCTTCATCTAAAACTTCCCGTAATGTTGAGTTTATTTTTAAACGAGAAGTTAATGTCTCATCTAAAGCAAGTTCTCCGATAACATTCCTTAAATTTGTCTGTGCAAGATTAATAGCTGCCTGAATAAAATTTGCAACATTGTAAAGAACCTTAAATGGATCTGTAACTTTGAAGTAAATAATCGCATCAACTGTAACCGCAACATTGTCTTTTGTAATAACATCCTGCGGCGGAACATCTAAAACCTGCTCACGCATATCAACTTTTCTTATCGTCTCAAACATCGGAATTACAAAGGCAAGTCCAGAGCCAACGGTTCTGTTAAATTTGCCAAGAAACTCAACCAACCCTTTTTCAAACGGCCTTATGATGCGAAGTGCCATCTTCGCAAAAATGAACAACAAAACCACTATAACAACTACTAACGGAACCGGAATCTGCTGCATAAAAACCTCCCTATTTTAACACCTGAGATTAGGAAAATGGAAATTAAGGAAAACCCTAATCTCCTAATCTCCCAATCTCTATTCTCTATCCTCTGCCTTTTTAACTATCAACCGCGCCCCCTTTACTTCAATAATTTTCACCCAGACACCTTTTTGGATTTCTTCTGATGATTCTGCTAACCATTCCTCACCCTCAATTTTTACCCTGCCAAATTTTGTCGGCTTTATTTCTTCCAAAACAAAGGCATTTTGATTTATCAATGCGTCAACATTTGCTGGCCGCGACGGTTTTTTCACAAGTTTATTGACGATGGGACGGGAAAAAATTATTGCCAAAAGCGACACTGTAAAAAAAATAACCCAATTAAGCCACGCTAAATTAAAAATGGTTGCAATGGAAGCAAAAATTGCACCGAGGCCTAAACAGGCAAAGAAAAATACCGTCGGAGAAATCATTTCATAAATAAAAAAAACTGCTGCCATCGCTGCCCATGCAAACCAATTGTCAAACATTTCAAACTCCTTGTACAAATATCAACCGAGCGATAACCGAATTTACGCAAATATTCGATAATATTCGGTGTTTTTATTCAGTTTTTCGTGTATTTACTTTATCAACTTCACTCTTTTTGGAGGCCAGTAAATAAAAAGTGGGCTGCCCTTGATATATTTTTCTTCAAGGACACCCCAAAAACGAGAATCCTTGCTATTATCACGATTATCGCCGAGCATAAAATATTGACCTGACGCTATAACAAGCGGTCCAAAATTATCTCGCTGAGGGATATCATCATTATAGACATCTGAAAAAATCACATGTGGTTCTTTTTGAAGGACATCATCCAAATAGAGCTTTTTTCTTTTTATCTCAATTTTGTCCCCAGGAATTCCAACGCATCTTTTTACAAAATCTTTTTTCACGCCCGCTTCTCTTTCATATGATTCGAGTGCTTGAGGCGGTGCTGCAAAAACAATAATATCGCCACGCTTTGGCTTTTTTATTGCCCAAATGCGTTTCATCTTGATTTTTATACCATCTGAAAATGATGGATAAAAGAGCCTTGTTCCATAAATAAATTTGTTTACGAAGAGCTGATCACCTTCTAAAAGTGTATTCCTCATTGAACCTGAAGGAATCTTGAACGCCTGGAGAAAAAAATACATTATCAAAAATGCAAAAAAGCCTGACCACACGAGTGTATCTGCCCATTCGATCGCTTCTGCAATCGCTTTTTTCAACCAACCACGGCTGGCTGACTCTTTTCCAATTTTTCTAAAAACAAAACCACAAACTATAGAAACTCCGACGATAATACCAAGTTTCATCTCCATTGGGTATTCCTGCATTTCGAAAAAAACAAATATTATGGCACTTATTTGAGCAACCACAAAAATTAAAAAAATTAAAAAATTCATAATAAGGAATTGTACAAAAAATTTATTGTAAAGTCAATTGAACGTATCAAATCATGTAAAATCTAACCCAAGGGGTCATCGTCAAATCATGTATAATCTAACCATATAAAGGGGGTTAGATTATGAATTTAGAATTCAAAATGAATTACTTAAAAACCATTTATCAACGGTATCACAAATCAA
>JBDRIG010000074.1:0-8147 GCA_043816185.1 Elusimicrobiota bacterium
AAAGACCTCCCAGATTTTCGTCTGAGAGGCCTTTTTGTTAAACACGCTTAACAGCGAAACACAAAACAAAAACACACATTTGCTGTTAAGATAAACACCTTAAAAACAAGACATTACCACGATGTGATGAGAGTACCCTTACTGTCTGTGGCTGAACATATTACTCTCATATCGCCAATAGCAGCACCTAAATACCACCATTTTCCCTGGTTGGCTGCAATATTAACATCTGCTGCTTCCGCGCTTGTACCAAATATAGTCGCTGTGGTATCGGCAGTTCCAAGAAGACCCAATCGAACAGATGGCAATCTGTCGATGTACTTAGTCATAAATGGACCCGATACGCTCGCAAAAGTAGAGGCCTCACTACCAGAAGCTCCGTCGGTTCCTCCAGCAGTAGTATCTGCGTAAGGATAAATTCCTTCTTGCTCACCATAGTAAATGGTAAGTGCTGAACGAAATGCTCCGAGTGAACCTTTTGTTGCTCCCTCTTTTGCCTTTTTGATAAGGTCGGTAAATTTAGGAATTGCAACTGCCGCCAATACACCAATAATTGCGACCACTATCATAAGTTCAATAAGAGTAAAACCTTTTTTCGTTTTCATTTGTTTTCACCTCCTTTTTTACAGCATTCAGGTAAAGACAATAAATTGTCTCCTGCCCGTTGGTCAGTGTACAGTATAGTTGAAGTTTTGTCAAGGACTTTTTTTTGAAACGAGAATAAACCTTCACGAAAAACGAAAATAACTGGTTTGTATACTATTTCGCTTTTGGTTGATTACCCATGTGGATGAAATTTTTTATGCTGTTGCTTCAGAAATTTTCTATCAATGTGTGTATAAATCTGCGTTGTTGAAATTGACGAATGCCCAAGCATCTCCTGGATGATTCTCAAATCTGCGCCTCTTTCCAAGATGTGAGAGGCAAAAGAATGGCGTATTGTGTGAGGTGCAATTTTCTTTGCAATCCCCGCGAGTTTTGCATATTTTTTAATTATTTTCCAAATAGAAATTCTTGAAATTTTTTTTCCGGACGGGTTGAGAAAAAGAAAATCAATATCAGTTTTTTTTCTTATTTTAAGATAATTCTTTACCGATTCAATTGCTTTTTTACCAATCAGAACTATTCTTTCTTTTGAACCCTTACCTAAACATTTTATAAATCCGACATCTAAATTGATATCGGAAATTTTCAACTCCGTTAATTCCGACACTCGCATACCAGTTGCGTAAAGTATCTCCAAAATTGCCATATCCCGAAATCCTGTTCGTTTGGATAAATCAACTGCTTTAAGAAATTTTTCTATTTCCTCAATTGTTAATATAACGGGTAAATATTTTTCTAATTTTGGCGACTTTAATTGTGCAGCAGTATTTTGTTTGATTAATCCTTCGTTAAAAAGAAATTTATAAAAACTTTTTATTGCCTCCTGTTCTCTGAATATTGTTGCCGCTGATTTTTTTAAAAGTTTTCTTTCCCAGAGATAATTCATTATCTCTTCTTCTGTAATATCAAGTAAGGCCAAAAAATGTTTTTCAAGATATTTAAAGTAATTTTTTAAATCTCGCTTATATGCAATTTGTGTATTTTTGGCAAGTCCTTTCTCAACAGAAATGTACGATAAAAAATTGTTGAGATAATCTTGCGTTTCCATAGATTGTTTAAAAGATTATTTAGGTTATTTAAGGAAAGGATTAAATTTTTTTTCTGCTTCAACTGTCGTATCGGGCCCATGCCCTGGATGAACAATTGTTTTTTCGGGAAGTGTTAAAATTTTTGTTTTAATTGAATTTATAAGTTGGGCAAAATCTCCGCTATCTAAATCTGTTCTGCCAATAGAATTTGCAAACAATGTATCGCCTGAAAAAAGATGGTCTTCAATAAGAATACACAATCCGTCAGCAGTATGGCCTGGTGTGAAAAAAAATTTTAATTTTAAACTTCCAAAGTTTTTTATTTCCTGATCTTTTTCGGTATCTTTTTTTGGATGATAAATTTTTATATTGAATTTTTGTTTTATTTCGTCATTTGCACCAATGTGGTCAAAATGATTATGTGTATTTATTAGAACGAGTGGAGTTAAACTTCCTTCAATAATTTTTGAAATTATTTCTTCTGCATCACCGCCAGGATCGATAACAACAGCATCTTTTGTTTTTTGATCAAAAATAATATAGCAATTCGCTTCAAGATAACCAACCGCAATTTTTAACACTTCCATAATAAAATAATAAATGACAATTAAGAATTAAGGATTTCGATTATTGTTTGTAATATAAAATTTACTATAATGCCCGAGAGCAAATCATCTGCCAATATGCCAGCACTTCCTTTTAATTTTTGCACTGATTTTATAAAAAATGGTTTTTTAATATCAAAAAATCTAAATAAAATTATACTTGAAAGTAGGATAAAATATGTTTTTGGCATTAAAACAACAGCGAAAAAATATCCAACAACTTCATCTATAACTATTTTTTGGTCATCCTTTGTGCAAAATAATTTTTCAGCATTTCCACATACAACAATTGCTATTAAAGAAATCAATATGAAAACGATAAAAAAGACATTTTTTGGCAAAAACCACCACATTGTGGCAGCTAAAAATGTCGCGAAAGTTCCAGGTGCTTTTGGAATATAGCCAATAAAAAAACCTGTTGCAAAAAATTTTACCAAAAAATTATTCATTTTTCAAAAAAAGATATCTGTGCTTGAATACATAACTTAATCCTGAAGTAAGAGTTAGGATTGTGGTTATGAACATCAGCGCAAAGGGTGTGAGTTCTAAGATAAAAATCGTGTGAGGATCTATTTTGAAGAATTCTTTAAACAAAGACTTTAGGCATAGAATTACAAGGATTGCGATGATTGTTGTCATCTGTATTGTGGTTTTTACTTTACCAGAGAGAGCAGCAGATATTATGATATTTTTTGCTGCGGCGAGAGTGCGTAATCCTGTTATAATAAATTCCCTGGAAATTATAGCGATAATCATCCACGATGGGATGTTAAGTTCCTTGATTTCAACAAATAATATGAACGCCGCTAACACTAAAAGTTTGTCCGCTAATGGATCTATAAATTTTCCAAAGTTGGAAACCATCTTATATTTTCTTGCAAGATAACCATCTATTGTATCTGTTAAGGATGCAATTATAAAAACAAGCAAAGATATCGTTCGCATAAAAAATTCGTCATAACTCATAAAAAATATGAAAAATGGAACAAGTAAAATTCTTAAAGAAGTAACTTTATTTGCAAGATTCATTTAGAATACTCCTCCTTAAAAAAAATTCACAATATGATTTAAGAACGCGACTTGACATTTTGTTATATACGCAGGATTTAAGGCAGATTTATATCCGTGATTAATTTTTGCGTCGGAAGTTCAATGGGCACTCCATTTAAAGAAATTATTACTCCTGGTATATTCCCTATTCGTAAATTGAATTGTCCTGTTGATTCAAAGATTTTCTTTGTATTTGATGGAACAATGCCTTCAAAAATTGGATTTCCATCCTCTTTTATCCGTATCCATACATTTTCGCTTGTTTGAATTTCAAGACAATTTTTCTTAACTGTTTGTTGAACCGCAATTGGTTTTGAAGTTTTATTAGATTTTACGATGGTTGAAATAATTTTAACCAAACTAATTGCAATTATTACGCCAATTGCAATAATTAGAACAGAAGTTATTTTTGCTGTTTTTGTTGTTTTGGTTTTTGTAATCGGTATACTACCAACTCTTGTTACATTAACTTTTGGAAATTGTACCGGATTTGATTTTTTATACTCGGCAATAATCTCATCAGAATTTAGTCCTAAGACAACTGAGTAATTTCTTAAAAACCCAAAAACCATCACTGCTGTGGGAATATCTGAAAATCCATTTTCTTCAATTGCATTGAGATATTTTACATTAATTAAAGTTTTTACTGAAATATCGTCAAGGGATAGCCCAAGATCTTGTCTTTTCTCTTTCAATTTTGAACCAATATCCATAAATAACACCAATTAAGAACTGAGAATTAAGAATTTTTGATTCGCTTAATTTTCAACTTTAATCGCCTCTTATTATTTGCGCACCTTTTGGAATTTTGAATCTAAACAACGAATCTTTTATTCCTTTGTTTATTTTTGTATTTGAAAGTATTGTCGTTGAAACAATTGTATTTGAACACATTTCAGTTTTTTTGCAAAGATATGTTTCCTTGGAAATCCACAATTTTATTTTTGTATCCTGTGTTTGATCTTTCATTGTCAGTAAAAGTACAAAATATTTGCTTGTTTCATCTTCCTTGGAAAGTAAAATATTATAATTATTTTTTAAGGTAGAGATGGTTGCTGAAAAATTAAAAATACCTTTTGAAAAATTTCCTCTATCAGAAAATGAATTTCGGTCATCAATTGTCACCTGATTAAATTTTTGTTGATAGAAAAATATTTCTTTGCCATCGGAAATAACAATTTGTTTTTCTGGCTCTAAATGTTCAATCCTAAATAAATCTGGTTTTTTAAAAATCGCCTTTCCTGTAATATTTGATTTTTCCTGCGTAATCGTAATTAAAATTTCCTGTTTGAATGAAAATGAAATATCAGTAATTTTTGAATCTGCATCTTCCATCTTTTTTAATAATTCATCGAGTGTAGCAGAAAAAAGATAGAACTTAAGAGAACAAGTGAATAAGAGAATGGATAGCAAGATTTTTTTCATATAACACAACTCTAATTTTTTTGCATTTATCCCTGTTTGACAACTCGTCTCACTGCGAAACAGGTCGTCAGATTTTGTCTTATCAAGATTCGACGAGGTTTAGAGACAACTCTCGCCAAAATTCGATGAAGGTCGACGACAAACTTTTGGCAAGCAGGCAGTTACATTATCATTTCACGTTTATCCACATTTTCTAAAAACTCTTCAATCTTATCTGTAAGAACTTCCCACTTATTTGTGCCATTTGGTTTTTTAATAAAACCATCAACTTCTAAACGACTCAAAACATCAGCAGCACGATTTCCAAAACCATTTGTCTTCAATAAATCATAAGAAATTCTTTTTCTTTCGAGAGCAAGTTTCAATGCATCGATCAGTTCCTTTTTTGATTCTTCGGATATTTCTTTTTTTTCAGTTGCGATAATCGTCTCAAAAATATCCTCATAATCTGGTTTTGCTTGCTTACCCACAAATTTTACAACCGCATCAATTTCTTTTATAGAAACATAATTTCCCTGCAGCCGCAGTGGTTTTGAATAACCTGTCGGAAGATAAAGCATATCACCTCTTCCCAAAAGATCTTCTGCACCGTTAACATCTAAAATAACACGGGAATCTGTTTTTGACAAAACCTGAAATGCGATTCTCGCTGGAAGATTCGCTTTAATCACACCAGTAATAACATCTACTGATGGCCTCTGTGTTGCAAGAACCAGGTGAATTCCAACCGCTCTTGACATCTGTGCCAATCGCATGATAGATTCTTCAACGTCATTTGAAGCAACCAACATTAAATCAGCAAGTTCGTCAATTACTACAACAATATAGTACTCTTTTTTTCCTCCCTCTTTTACCATCAATTCATTATAACCGTCAATGTTTCTTACAGATTTTTTAGCAAACGCAATATATCTTTGTTCCATAACTTTAACTAAAAGTTTTAGTGCGTTTGATGCTTCTTTAGCGTCTGTTATCACCGAGACATCTTTGGATTCTTTCCCCGGTACATACAAATGTGGAATATTTTCATACATTGGTAATTCCAACCGCTTCGGGTCAATTAAAAGAAACTTTAATTCATCGGGTCTTGCTCTAAAAAGCAATGACATAATCATTGAGTTGATGCAAACTGATTTTCCGCTTCCAGTCGCACCAGCTATTAAAATATGTGGCATTGATATTAAATCATCGCAGAACGGTTCACCAGAGGTCGTCTTTCCAATAGCAAATGTCAAAAGCGATTTTGATTCTCTAAACTTTTTTGATGTAATTACGTCTTTTATCCCTACAATTGCCTGTTTTGGATTAGGAATTTCTACCCCAACTGCAGATTTTCCGGGTATTGGTGCCAAAACCCGTATCGCTTCTGCCTTCATTGCTAAAGCAATATCGTTCGAAAGATTTGTTATTGAGTTAACCTTCACACCTGGTGCAAGAACAATATCATACCTTGTTATTACTGGTCCAGGATTTATTGAATCGATCGTCGCACAAATGTTAAAATCTGCAAGTGTTTTTATAAGTTTACTTGCACAAACATGAAGCTCATCCTCTAATATCTGCGTTTCAATCTTTTTTGGTTCATCTAAAAGCCCTGGTGATGGCAATTCATAGTTTGAAATGGTTGTTTGTGATTTTACTGTTTCAATTTTTCTTTCTTCAGGAATTTCTTTCTCAAAAACTTGGATACGATTTATTGGTGTTTTTTTTATTTCTTCTTTTTTAATTTCAACGGGTTTTGGCACAATAACTTTCGACATCTCCAAACTATCTACCTTCGATAATTCTTCAGATTTTTTCTCTTCGAGTGAATTTTCGGAAAATTTTTTTTTTCTTTTTTTCCCAAATTTTAACAAAAAATCGGACAAGTTGTCAAAAGAAATTCCTGTTGTCAAAAAAATAGATATAATTAAAATACCGAATGAAACAACCCATCCACCGAAAGTTCCGATAATTTTTTTAATTCCTATTTCTGAGTATTTGCCGATAAATCCACCAAGGTTTTTCTCGGGCATATCCACAGTTGCTAAAGAAAGAATGGTACACAGAGACCATAAAATCAAAATATCTGAAATAAATTTTAAATTTTGTTTGCCATCTAACGGATTAAGTTTTTTACTAAAGAGAAGTTTTATTCCTATCCAGAAAAGTACTACTGGAAAAATATAGGACGTTTTACCAAAAATAATCAAAAGATATTTACGTGTATGGAATCCTAAAAACCCCGCTTGTTGAGGAAAAAAAAGAAACCACAAAAAAAGAATTCCTAACATCAGTAGTATAAGTCCGCGAATGTCGTGCCGCTTCATAGTAATAATAGTCCTAAAACACCGACTATCCAAAGATAATAAGAAAAAAGATGTAATTTTTTTCCGACAATTATTTTTGACAAAATATAAAGTGCTAATATCCCTGAAAGCATCGCAACAATTCCACCTGCAAGAATGTTCATACTAATAGAAAAATTTCTACACTCTAACAATCCTGCACCAAGAATCGCTGGAATCGACAGAAGCATTGAATATTTAAATGCCCAAACTCTATTAAATCCTAATAAAAGTGCGACGGAAATTGTAATTCCTGCCCGTGAAATTCCCGGCATTATTGCTAAGCCCTGAAATAGACCAACTAACAGAAAATCTGTGATTTTCGTATTTGAGTAATTTTTATTAACGGTGTCCGACCTTGAAAATTTGGAAGAAAACCATAGAATAAAACCTGTTATAACCCACATTAAGGCAACTACTTTCGGTTGTGAAAATTTTTCCTCAAAAAAATCATTAAATAAAAGTCCTATGATTGCCGTCGGAACGGAACCAACAATAATTCCAATTAAAGTTTTTAAACCAAATTCACCTTTCCCAGCCAAGCATGCCCATCGTAGACAAAACTTTTGACGAAAAATTCCTGATAAAATTTCCAAAATATCATCTCTGAAAAAAATTAAAACAGCAAAAAGTGTTGCGAAATGTAAAAAAACGTCAAACTCAATTTGCTCGCCAAGATTTAATAATTTTTGGAATACTACAAGATGGCCACTGGATGATACAGGAAGAAATTCGGTAAGACCTTGAATAAACCCAAGAAAAGATGATTCAAAAAATGTCATTTATTAAATTATTTTTCACTTTTTTTAATCGTGGAGTGAAACCCTAAGTAGGTTTGTTGATAACGAACAAGAAATTTGCTTGTGAGCAACCACCTTCTTCAATCGCAGAGCGAGGGGGTTGCTGAGAGGAACCTCACGGAGCACCGCATACACTATTACTTTTCACCTTTTTTTCATCGCGGTGCGAGGGAAAGATTTTTGAAGAGCCTCGATTTGCGACTTATTCGTTCCAGGAGCAAATCGCAGAGCGAGTTCTAACGAGCGTCTCAAAAAAATCTGTTCCCGAGCGACCTTCACCTTATGACTTTTAGCGGTGCGAGTGAG
>JBDRIG010000075.1:0-3491 GCA_043816185.1 Elusimicrobiota bacterium
AAACATTTTCTTGGTCTGTTGTTGAGACTGTGTCGCAATCCATCTTTTACCATCTAGTGTTGGATTGCAGTACCATATTTTACCATCAGTTGCTATCTTCTATAAAAATGCAACTTTTTAGCTCATTGTGACACAGTCTCACTGTCAACTTGTTAATTCACTATATTTTTTGCTCTTTCCTCCATGTGTTTTTAAATAGATTATTGGAATAAAAAATAATGTTAGAAATACACTGAAGATTAGTCCACCAATTATCGCTATTGCTAACGACGAATTTGCGTTCTGCCCTACTCCAATGCCAAAAGCAAGCGGTATTAAACCTATAATCGTTGTTCCGTCTACCAGAAAAATTGTTCTTACTTCTTCGCTAGTCACTTCTTCAACTATTTCAACCAAATCTTTTTCGGGAAACTCTGCTCTTCTGGAATTATATCCGCTGATAAGTAGTGCGGCACCGTCAACAACTATCCCTATTAACATAATAAACCCCTGTGCTGAAATAGAATTTAATGTATTTGCTGTTAAAAATAAAGTTAAGATAGCACCCATAAGCCCCAACGGGACTGTTATCATAACTATCAACGGTTGGAGCAACGATTCAAACTGTGATGCCAGAATCATATAGATAATCACAATGCCCAGAATTAAAGCAAAACCTGCTGATGACGACGATTCTCTTAATGCCAATACTTCACCTACAATATTTATACTAACATCTCGATCTTTATCTAAAATTTTCTCAATGAAACTATTCAATTGCTTTACAACTTTATTAAACCTTTTTTTTACATTCGCCGATACGATATACATTCTTTGCCCTTCAGCACGCCTTATCTCTGGAGGCGATTTAATAAGATTTGGGGTAGTTAGCTGATCTAATCTAATGTGTTTACTCAGCATAGAAGAATAAACAGTTAATTCGCCGACACGCGACAACTCTGTTCTGTCTTTAGGCTGAAAGCGTACTCTTATATCAAATTCATCTTCATCTTGTTTAAATTTCGTTGGAACATAGCCCTTTATCCCAGATAAAATTGTTGTAGAAATATCCTGTACCGAGAGACCAAATAACGATACTTTATCTCGCTGAATCTCAAGTTTTAATTCCGGTGTGGCCTCTGATGGGGTGATTTTTAATCCATATACTTCTTTAATTTTTTCCATAAAATTTGCAATTTCGTCGGCATATTTTTTTATTTTATCCAAATCCTTACCTTTAACTTCTGCAACAAGTCCACCAGAAGCACCAACACCTGAACCAAATAAACCTTGTTCGGTTATAAACTCCGCTTCAATTTTTGTTGAGAATGAACTTTTTATTTTTCTATCTAATATAGTAACGAGTTCACTTGTTTTTTTGCCGCTGTTACTAAGTTGACAGATTACTCTTGCCTGGTTGGGACCAAGCGTTTCAACCTGTCCGGATTTTTCTTCACCTACAGAGCCCACATTTACTATCACATCTTTTACATCTTTCATTGAGAGAATAAAATCTTCTATTTGACAAACAGCATCGTTTGTTTTTTTTAAAATAGTACCTGGTGGTAAAGTGATATTTAGTATAAACTTTCTTTGATCCATTTTTGGCAAAAACTCCTTCGGTAAAAAGTAGAATGCAACTATACATAAAAATAGATATGCCCCTACTATGAAGTAAACTTTCTTAATTGGTAATTTCATAGCCGACCTTAACAGATTTGGAAATTTATCCATTATATTCTTGATTTTATCCTTTTGAAGCGCTGTCGCCATCGTCTTGGAATGTTTTTCTAAGTCCAACCATAACGCCAACCTTGGAACCAAAAATAATGCTACAAAAACTGAAGCAACTAATGAAAAACTTATTGTTAACGCTAACTCCTTAAATAATTGGCCCATAACACCACTTACAAAAACCAACGGTAAAAATATCGCTATTGTAGTAGCGGTTGATGCTACTATATCACCTACTATATGTGTGATAGTAGAATATATAACCTCTTTTTTTTCTTTTTCAGGAAATCTCTCTTTTTCTGTAAAAATTTTTTCTAATACAATTATTGAATTGTCAACCACCATACCAACGCCTATCGCCAAACCGCCTAAAGACATAGTATTTAAAGAAATTCCACCAAAATACATCAGTATAAATGTTGCTAGCATCGCTAAAGGTACCGCTATGATTATTATGACCGATGCAACAAAATCTTTAAGAAACAAAAACACTATAATAAAAGTTAGCACTCCGCCTTGTATCGCCGAAGAATAAACATTGTTTAATGAACTTTTTATAAATTCAGATTGGTCATATACAATTTTTACCTCAACATCAGTGGGAATTTTTGTTTTAATAAGCTCGTCCAATTTTTCTCTAACTTGTTCGGATATTTTAATTAAATTAGCTTTTGATTGAGGGTAAATAGAAACTGAAACATGACTTTTCTTGTTGTATCTTGAATAACCCTTTATATCCTTAATTGATTCTTTAACTACTGAGAGATCGGATAAATAAACAATGTTTTTTTCTACTTTTTCTTTTATTTTTTTATATCTTTTATATTTATTCTGCTCTTGTTTTCTCTCAACTGGAATAATCAATCTACTTATCTCATCTATGGTTTTAAACTCGCCGATTGTTTTCACTGAAAACTCTTGCGTTTCTTCCTTAATAGTTCCTGCTGGATATGTTATATTGGTTTCTTTCAATACTTTTATAACATCCAACAACGATATTTGGTTTGCTAACAATCTGTTTTTATCAATCTCTACTAAAACCTCTTTTTCTGTTCCGCCATAAAGATCGACCTTTGCTACGCCATCAAGCCGTTCCAGTTCGTCTTTTAATTGCTTTTTGCATAGCATCCTCAACTCGGCAAGTTTCCAAGGATCATCTTGTGGCTTTTTATAACTCACCGATAAACTCATTGCCTCCAACTGAAATGGATTATATTTTACAACAACTGGCTCTTGCGAATCTTTTGGCAATCGTTCTTTTATCAAATCAATTTTTTCTCTAACTTCCAACGCGGCGAAGTTTATATCAGTTCCCCAGTAAAACTCGCATATAACAATAGCTGTACCCTCTTTTGAAATAGAGGTTACACGACGAATATTTTTTGCTGTTCCAACAGTTTCTTCAATAATTTTTGAAATAAGTTTTTCTGCTTCTTCAGGTCCTGCCCCTTCGTATTTTGTTATAATGGTAATCTGTGGGTATTCAAGCGAGGGAAAAAGTTCTTGCGGTAGGCGTTGAAAAGAAATAACACCAAATAATGCAACAGCCAAAAAAAACATTGTTACAGCTGTTGGTTTTTCAATAGGTAGTTTTAACATAATAAATTAGGTCTCACAAGATGAGATAATTACCGAGTAGTAATTGTTAGCTAACGATACGTTGTAGAGTAATTCCTTTTGTGTCTTTTAAGTACTGCGATGGTGTTTTGTAATTTAATTTTTTGAGTCTTTTGTTTTGGTTGTAGTCGTCAACAAACTCCAAAAGTTTATTATTTAGA
>JBDRIG010000076.1:0-8243 GCA_043816185.1 Elusimicrobiota bacterium
AAACATTTTCTTGGTCTGTTGTTGAGACTGTGTCGCAATCCATCTTTTACCATCTAGTGTTGGATTGCAGTACCATATTTTACCATCAGTTGCTATCTTCTATAAAAATGCAACTTTTTAGCTCATTGTGACACAGTCTCAATGACACCTTGTTGGAATTCCTTTCATCTTTATATGTCCAGATTTTTTACTTCGTGAGCGTGTTGCTCTATGAATAGCCGGCGAGGCTCTACTTTGTCACCCATAAGCGTGGTAAAAATTCTATCCGCCTCAACTGCATCTTCCAATTTTACCTGTAAAAGTTTTCTATTTTCTGGATTCATCGTTGTTTCCCATAGTTGCGTAGGATTCATTTCTCCTAACCCTTTATATCTCTGGATCATCGAACCCTTTCTTCCAAAATTCATTACAGTATCTATTAATTGGCGGAAATTGTGTACATCCGATTCTTCGCCATTTGATGAAATTATCCTGTAAAGTAATCGACGAGAACCGTCATCGTTGCCATAATTTTCCAAATCAACATTTTCAGCTTCAAGTTTTTTGACAATCAAATCAAATTTTGCAAGTTCCCAAAGATCCTTCACTTCAGTACCTAATTCTTCGTCGACGACAACCATCGGTAATTCTTCCGCAGACGCAAGTTCTTTTTCAAGTTTTTCCTTTTTCTTTTTCAGATATTCCGTCTTAAAATTTTTCCATTCTTTTTCTGTAAAAATATACTCTGGCTTGTCGTCGATATCAACCCCGCCGCTACACGCAGTAGCTGGGTCAATCTTGTAAAGCGGGAGTTTTTCTTTTTTCTTAAATGAAAGGTAATCGTCCCAACTGACACCTTTTTTGGCAAGTTTTTTTATGAGGGCTTCAAATTCAATAAGATTTTTTAGAATCGCTGAAAGCTTTTTCTGATCGTATTCGGTGGAGATTTTGTTTTTTTCTCCTCCGACGGAGTTACTCTGGCTTAATTCGTAAATTTTTATGTCTGAAAGTCCTTCCTCTAAAAGCATATTTTCAAGCTTTTCTTCGGTCTCAACATAAAACTCTTTTTTGTTCTTTTTAACTTTATATAATGGTGGCTGAGCAATGTAGATATTTCCATTTTGCACCAATTGAGCCATCTGACGATAGAAAAATGTCAGCAAAAGCGTTCTTATGTGTGCTCCGTCCACATCGGCGTCGGTCATAATTATTACGCGATGATACCTCAATTTGCTAACATCAAAATCCTCTTGGCCTATACCTGTTCCAAGGGCAGTAATAAGTGTTCTGATTTCATCGTTAACAAGCATTTTGTTTATTCGTGATTTTTCTACGTTAAGAATTTTCCCTTTCAACGGCAGTATCGCCTGAAATTTTCTATCGCGACCTTGCTTGGCACTATTGTGAACAAACACGCCACTTGCCAAAGCAAAATTATGGGTTTCTGGAACTTCGAAATCATAAACATCAATTTTTTCTTCTAATGAGACAATCGCTTTTATTCTATGATTATAATTTATTACTGCTGCTTTTAATTGCTCTTCACTATTATCAAAAAATCTTTGGCAAACTGTATCATATCTGATAAGATTTTTGTCGTTCTTGGTTTTTCTAATTTGATTATAAATTTCTGCATCTATTGATTTATTCTTTCTGTAAATTGATGACAAAACTTCTAATGCCTTTTTTAGGTAGGTCTGATTGTATGTTTTTTTTCTTTTTGCCCTAAATTCAAAAGTCCATTGCTTTTCCGTCTTCTCTGCTCGCCATTTTCTTAAATCCATATTCGCCCATTGTAATTTAGATGTCTCTGAAAGCCATTCTTTTCTCTCTAAATGTTCCTCAAAGTATTTTCTGGTCTGCCTTGCTTGTTTTTCCCTATTTTCACTGTTACTCCAATATAATTTTTGTACTTCATTAAGAAGTTTATTGTTTTTTATTTGATATTCAGGATTGGCCTCATAAAATTCCAAAAACTTTTTAATCATGTATTTTTTATATTCTTCATCTTGCCACTGCTTTTTTGCTCTTTCGCTTAACAGTTTTTTCATTTTTGGGGTAGTCATTATTCCCCTTATTTTTGCTCTGTATTTCTCTGATTGATGAATCTTTTTTACTTTCTCTTTTACATCTTCTCTGCACAGTGTTTTTTCAAGAATTTCCGAATGAAGCAATAGATGCTCTTCTTTTGTCATCCTTATTAAATTATCTGGATTGTTGTTTAATTTATTAAAGTCCTCATGGTGTCGTGCATTGCCTGTTTCTTTTGAATAAATATTCTTTTCTAAATTGTATTCATCTGCCAATAAATGTGTAAAAATCCATCTGCTTTCTTTTGGGTCAAAAACCATTTCATATCCTTTTATGGTAATTCTTTGCCCAATTCTGGAATATTGACGATACAACGGCATTAAAGAATCGTTATCTTTCAAATCTTTTGCCATTTTATAAGTACCATTTTTTAACATAAATCCATGGTCTGTGGTACAAATAATTTCTTCATTATTATCAAGCACGATTTTGATAACTTCAGCAGATTTTTTTGTCATTCGCGGATTTTTAATTTCAGAAATACCAATGCTTTCGTCATTTCTAATTGTATAGCAATAGTTTTTTTTGCCCAATCTATCCTCTTGTACAAGTTCTTCAAGCGCCAAATTTCTACCGTCAGCTAAAGCTATTTTTGTGTCCCCTGAAAAGCATCCACCAGCACTGTCGCCTTCAACGATATAAATTTCGCATTTTGACGCATCTCGTTCCTGGCAGTCGGCAAGTTTCCCTGGGAGGGAACCTGAGTCAAGAGCACCTTTTCTCCTCGTTAATTCACGGGCCTTCCTTGCTGCCTCCCTGGCTTCTGCGGCTAAAACTGCTTTTTCAGTAACTTTGTTTGCTATCGTCGGGTTTTCCTCTAAAAATATGCCAAGCGTCTCTCCAACGATTGATTTTATAACTCCTTCAACCTCGGAATTGCCAAGTTTCGTCTTCGTTTGCCCCTCAAACTGCGGCTCCGGAATTTTTATTGAAATTACAGCGGTCAACCCTTCTCTGACGTCATCGCCAGACAATGAAACATCTTTGTTTTTAATTAACCCCTTATTTTTTATATAATCATTTACTACCCTTGTTAATGCGGAGCGAAAACCAGTAAGATGCGTCCCTCCCTCGTGAGTATTAATGTTATTAACAAATGAGAGCACATTTTCGGAATAACTGTCGTTGTATTGTATGGCAACCTCTGCAATAATTGCATCTTTTTCCTTCTTAAAATATATCGGTTCGGGATGCAGCGGATGTTTATTCATGCCGAGATATTTTACAAACTGGACTATTCCACCTTCATAAAAAAATGTATGCTCTTTGTCCTCTCTTTCATCGATAATCGTGATGCTGGTTCCAGCGTTTAAGAAAGCAAGCTCTCTCAATCGACTCGAAAGTGTATCAAACGAATAAACGAGTGACGAAAAAATATCTTTGTCTGGCTTGAACGTAACTTTTGTACCTATGTCGTCGATATCACCCTTCGTTTTTACAGGTTCATCGGCCTTTCCTCTCAAATATTTTTGATAATAGATCTTGCTGCCCCTGTAAACCTCAACCTCAAGATATTCTGAAAGTGCATTTACAACAGATATACCAACTCCGTGAAGCCCACCAGAAACTTTATATGATTGATGGTCAAATTTTCCGCCAGCGTGAAGAACTGTCATAACGACTTCTAACGCCGATTTGTTTTTATATTTCGGATGTGGCTCAACAGGGATGCCTCGTCCATCATCGGTAACCGAAATTGAATTGTCGTCGTGAATTACAACCTCAATCGTCTTACAATAACCTGCTAAAACCTCATCAATTGAATTATCGACAACCTCATAGACAAGATGATGGAGCCCATCGACACTGGTTGAGCCGATGTACATTGCAGGTCTTTTTCTTACCGCATCCAATCCTTCTAATACTTGAATTTTTGACGCACCGTATTGTTCTACCGCTTTCTCTTTTTCATTAGTCATAGTAACTCCAGATGTTAGGACGTAAGTTTTAGCTATTCTTTATTCTCTATCAACTATCTTTAGATCTTTTATTTTGTCGCTACCCAAAAATTCATTTAATACTTTTATAATTTTTCTTCTCATTAAGATTATTTCGTTTTTTACAACCGCAGTTTTTGTTAATATAAAAACCGTGCTTTTTGTCTGAATAGGTCCATCCGGTAAAAATTTTACAAGTTCGCAATATTTGGAAAGCTTAGGGCCTATAAACTCAGAAAAAAATACCCTTAATGCGTAATCATTCGGAGCAATTGAATATTTGCTAAGAAATTTGTCAACAATAACACCAATATACTTAACCTCGCCTTTTCTCGCTTTTTTCATATTGAGACTGTGTTATAACTCCACTTTTGGTCATTGCGAAAAGGTGTCATTCAGACTGTGTCACAATCCATCTTTTACCATTTAGTGTTGGATTGCAGTACCATATTTTACCATCAGTTGTTATCTTCTATAAAAATGCAACTTTTTAGCTCATTGTGACACAGTCTCATTAATGCCACTTGATGATTAAAGGTCAAAACTAAAAGAACTGGTATCTAAAAACTTTAGGTTCTTAATTCTGACTCTTTATTCCAACCGCAGAGGCATAATTATATATGTGTAACTTGGATCATCAACGGGCTTCAAAACGCCTGGGTTCAAGGGTGCTGTAAATTCAAAAATAACCTCTTTACTAGACACCACGCGTAACATATCGATTATATAATTTGGATTGTAAGCAACAGTAAATACTTCTCCGCTATAATTTGTTTCTATCTCGTCGTCGCCCTCGCCTTTTCCTTGTTCCATTAAATGAATTAAGACTTTTCCTTTACCGAACGAATATCTTACAGATGATGGCCTAAAAGGCAATACTCTGTCGGTTGCGTCAAGCAAATCCTTCGTCCTTACTTTGAGAGAGATTTTTTTCTCTTTTGGAATAACTTGCTCATAATCTGGAAAATGCCCATCAATAAGTCTAGAACGCAGAACTGTTTCTCCTATTTTAAAACCCACTTGATTTTCAAAAGCACCAACCTCCATCTCTTCAGTTGATATAATTGAAATAATTTTTAAGAGCTCCCCGATTGCTTTTGACGGAATTAAAAATGTGGTGGAAACTTTTTTATCAACAACGTTTTCTCTTGTAATATAGGCAAGCCGTCTACCGTCGGTAGAAACCATGGTTGCCCTACCTTTTTCAATAAGAAAATAAATTCCATTCAGAACATATCTTGCATCATCTATTGAAATAGCAAACTTAGTTTTTATTATCATTTCTTTAAGAACGCTTGTTGCTATTTTGAATACTTCTCCACCCTCAAAATTAATAACTGCTGGAAACTCTGTTTTGGATAGTCCTACAAGTGAGAACTTTGTTTTTCCAGATTTTATTAGTACTTTTTCATTTTCTTCAACAGTAATATCTATTTCCTGTTGAGGTAATTTTCTAATAATCTCAATTATAAGTTTGCTTGGTAAAGTAATTCCTCCTTCCTTTAATACTTGTGCTTTAACGACTGTTTTAGCAGCGATTTCTAAATCTGTTGCGGCTAATATTAGTTGCCCATCTTTTACATTAAATAGTAAATTTGATAGCTGTGGTAAAGTGCTTTTCTGTGAAACTGCACCCGATATAATTTCCATTCCTCTTAAAAGATCATCCTTCATACAAACAATTTTCATGTCTTCCTCCTGCTTAAAGTTTAAAATCTAAAATAGTAAGATTATTTACGAATTGAGAAGATTGAAAGAACAAAATATTTCCTATTTTATTATACAAAATTACTTCTGTCGTTTTTCGTCGTTTATTTTACAGCCCTGCCCCCCTTACTATTATATTAGAAATATAATCATAATCATCATAATGAATGTAGATATGTTAGTAATTTAATTTTGAAATTTTTTATGCTCAAAAGAATAACGGGTTTAGTAACTTTATTAATGTTAATTATTATGTAGATAACAACCCTATTTTATTAACATAGCCATCTTTTTATTTTTATTATCTACACTTTTCAACCGTTATAAAAGATTATTGTCACTTTGCTGACAAGTTATTAACTGTTAGTCAACAAGTAACAAATCTATTTTTCCAATTTTATTTGTTGAATTATTTTATTAATTTGTGATGCAAAATATGGATCTTTTAATAGTGCTTTCTCTATTTTATCATAAGCATAGAGAACCGTAGTGTGCTCACGTCCGCCAAATATTTCACCAATTTCAGTAGTGGAAAGTTTGGTAAATTTTCTTGCGATATAAATAGCAATCTGCCTTGGATGTGCAATTGCGTCCGTTCTTTTTCTGCTTTTTAAATCTTTTATATCAAGATTGAAATTTTTCGCTACAACTTTTTGAATACGTTCTATTGTAACAGGAGATTCGGCTTCTTTCTGTTTCATTGAGTCTTTAAAAATTTCTTGTGCTCTATCAACGGTAATTTGGGTTCCTGTTAGAGATGCATGTGCTACCACTTTTATCAAGGCTCCTTCAAGGGATCTTATATTTTCTTTTATCTGCGAGGCAATAAAAAGTATTACGTCCTCAGGGACATGAATTCTTTCATCAATAATTTTACTTTTTAATATGGCAATCCTTGTTTCCAAATCCGGTGGCTGGATATCTGCTACCAGCCCCCACTCAAACCTACTTTTAAGACGATCCTGGAGCGTTATTATTTCTTTAGGTGAAGAGTCGGCAGATAGAACAATTTGCTTTCCTATATCATAGAGTGAATTAAATGTGTGATGAAAAACTTCTTGTATGTGCTCTCCTTTACCGAGAAATTGTACATCATCAATAAGAAGCGCATCAAGCGAGCGATATTTTTGGTGGAATTGGGGCATAGCACTTTTCGTAATAGAATAAATCATCTCATTTACAAATTTTTCACAGGTAGTATACAAAATTTTTGCAGTAGGGTGCTTTTGTTTCATTTTATGCCCTATTGCGTGGAAAAGATGGGTTTTCCCAAGCCCCGCCCCGCCATGTATAAAAAATGGATTATATGCCTTGCCTGGATTATCGGCAACAGCAAGTGCCGCTGCCCGTGCAAGTCGGTTAGAGCTTCCAATTATAAATTTTTCAAATGTATATTTTGGGTTAAATTGGTTTTTAAGAAAAACGGATTCTTCTATTGCGGATGGTATTGGTTCTGTTATTTGCTCCGTCCCACTAAGCATTTCGTCTAAATTTTTTATTACAGTATAATCAATAACAATATTGCTCCCTAATTGTTTTGAAAGTTCTTTTTCGGCTTTTTCTTGGAGGTTATTCTTGAACCAATCGACGAAAAATTTGTTTGGTAATTCAAGCACAAACCTATTTTCCGCGATTGAGATCGCTTTCGCAGGCTTTATCCACAAATCAAAGGAATTTTCGGGAGCGAAGCCCTTAATAACTTCCAGTGTTTTTTTCCACAATTCTTGGGGAGTTTTGTCCATTTTATACAGAGGTTGAGATCTTATACACAAGGTTATACACAATTGTGCATAACTCAACCAGCCACCTTTAAGTATTCAGTATTACCATGTATTAGTGCATTTTTGTATCAATTATTACTGTACAAAATTATATAAAATGTTTGTTAAGAAGTCAAGGAAAATATTTTTGGTGTCACTTAAGAATTAAAAGTGCACACTTTTTAAAGGATTTAAAGATTAAATCTGCACGCCCCAAAAGTAAGTTGTTATCATATAATCTGTCATTCAGACTGTATCACAATCCATATTTTATCATCAGTTGCTATCCTTCTATAAAAATGCAACTTTTTAGCTCATTGTCAAGTCGTCCCAATTCATATGCTTTTTGCCAATGCTTTATTACTTGATACACTATACCGTACTTCCGACTAGCAGCGGCAGTCGTTATTGTTCCACTTACTATTTCTTCTACTACTCGTTTCTTGTACTCTTTGTTAAATGTTTGCCGTGTGTTCATCTGACAAGTCCTCCTTTGAGAAGTTCTTGTCAGTCATTTTAACAATTTATGTGTCCAGTTTCAAGGGTGCAGTCCATGCATACATCAAGATTATACACCTTAACGTATCGTTAGCTAACAGGTAAGTATTTCCCTTTTGCCCAATTTAACACAATCCGCAGACATTACAAGATATTACAATACCTGTTAAATATTTGTTTTTTTACTTGACGAGTTGCTCTGTGATACCGTTGATAAATGGTTTTTAAGTAATTCATTTTGAATTCTAAATTCATAATCTAACCCCCTTTA
>JBDRIG010000077.1:0-7186 GCA_043816185.1 Elusimicrobiota bacterium
AGTCCGGTGTATATATTATACACCACTTTTGATCGTTTGAAAAGATCACAAAAGGTCTGCGCTTTTATGCGTTACTTTATGACCTCCCCGGAAGGAAGCTTGCTTTTCCATTATACCATTGCGAGAAGCGAATGAAATGAGTGGCGAAGCAATCTCGTAACGTCAACACAGAGATTGCCACGGCTTCCTTCGGAAGCCTCGCAATGACCAAAAGTAGAATTGCGACACTCTCGCAATGACAGCTTATTGAGATTGCCACGAGTCCTGCGGACTCTCACAATAAGTTTCATTTTTGTCACGAGTTTCGCTCTCACAATAACAATTTTCGCTCTCACAATAACAATTTTAATCACACAATCGCTTAGCCAGTTGTTCTTTTTCATTTACGAACCAGAAAGTTCAAACATAAAATAAACGCCAAGATAATCGTCAGCATAGCCAGCAGGTAACGGCGGAAACGGTGTAGAATTTGTAATCGCTCTTATTGCTGACCTATCTACAAAAGAGATACCAGCGGATTCTTTTATGGTAAGGTTTTCAATCTTGCCATCTTTTACTATCTTAAAATATACCAAAACCTTTTTTGAATTATTTGATGGATATGGTGATGGGTTCCAGTTTTGGGCTACTTTATTTCTTAAAACATTGATATATCCAACATATGGAAAATTGCCCGCATTAACATCTACACTATTATTAGACCCCGTGCTACTTTCAGAGCCACTATTAGATTCACTCCCGAAACCAGTACCAGTGTTTTTTTTCTTATCTTTTTCTATTCTTTCTTTCTCATTCCATTTCAAAATATCTTTTTTATTTATTTTTGATTTTTTTGAAACAATCTTACTTGCTACAATATCGCCAGATTTTATATCCTCCGCTTTCTTTATTCTCTCTATTTTTTCTGCGGATGGAAAATCATTGCTTTTTGTTTCAGCGACGCTACCAGCGTTATTAGTATTGTTAGCACCAATTACTTGTATAGGTATATAATAAATTTTTGATGGTGATTTAGAAACACGCGACAGGAAGAGAAAAAATAAAAAATGGATTGATATAGAAATAATAAAACCAATTTTGATATCTGTCATTGAGGTTTTTTCAAATTCAGAGAGGAAAGATAATTTTTTGATTGTTTTGCCTCGGAGGTTTTAGGATAATTTTTAACGATATCTTCAAACAATGAGATTGCCTGAGTTTTTTTTTCAAGTTTCAAAAGTGAATATGCTTTTTTTAATTTTGCCGAAGCTATTTTTTCTGATTTTGGATATGAAATGGCTAAATTATCAAGATTTTCAATTGCTTTTTCAAAATCACCCTTATCATAAAAACATATACCTATCCAAAATTGTGCACTTGGGGCAAGTACTCCATTAGGATATTGTTGAATATATTCCTGGAAGCCACCGATTGCAAGATCGTAATTTTTCATCGTATAATCAATGTAAGCAGCACCATAAATTTGGGTCGGAATTGGTTTCGTTTCCTCTATTTTTTTTGTAACTTTCTCAGATAACAACGAAAACTTGTTTGTAAAATCCACATTTGTATCTTCAAGTTTTTGTCCAAAAATTGTAAATTGTTCATTCGTTTCTTCTATTTTTGAATTTAGTATTTTTATATTAGCGTTGAGGTCTTCCATCTGAACAGATAAATCTACCTGATTTTTCCGCATATCAGAGAGCTGGTTTTGAAGTTTTAATATGTCAAATTGAAGATTTACAATGTCTTCTCGTGTTGCGATGCAACCTATAAAAGTTAGGCAGAATACGAGAGGTAAAATAACAGTTGCAACATGCAAGAGACTGGTGATACGACGATTGATATGGTGGCTGACGTGATAATTGATATGACGGGCGAGACAGCGATACGATTGCAACGATTGCAACGATTGCAACGATTGCAATGATGATATGATGATACGTAGAAACCGCATAGTTATATCAGCGTATAAACATATCAACGATTTTATTTTCCGTGTAATCATATCATCATTTTTTACTTTTTGTACCACTTTTTAGATTATCACTTCGTCGTGTTGTAGTAGATGCAGTTGCAGGCAAAATTCTACCGAGTTGTAAGCGTTGTAGCAGACGCATGGGTTGTAAGCGAATTCTATTGTGTTGTAGTAGACGTTGTAGTAGATGCAGTTGCAGTCAAAATTCTACCGAGTTGTAAGCGTTGTAGCAGACGCATGGGTTGTAAGCGAATTCTATTGTGTTGTAGTAGACGTTGTAGTAGATGCAGTTGCAGGCAAAATTCTACCGAGTTGTAAGCGTTGTAGCAGACGCATGGGTTGTAAGCGAATTCTATTGTGTTGTAGTAGACGTTGTAGTAGATGCAGTTGCAGGCAAAATTCTACCGAGTATTTCGCCGCGACGATTTTTTGCCCACGATGCTTCGTTGTTACCTGAATTAGCTGGCTTCTCCTCTCCATATGAAATTGTCGCTATGCGATTACCTTTCACTCCGAGTTTTACCATGTAACTTCTTATCGATTTTGCACGGCGATCGCCCAATGCAATATTATAATCAGTTGTTCCTCTTTCATCACAGTGACCTTCAACAACAACTTCCACATCTACATTTTTTTTTAAGTATTTTACGTTTTTGGCAAGTATGTTTCTTGCATCATGGTGTAATGCTGCATTGTTGTAATCAAAATAAACTGTTTCAAGTTCCACTATTCTTTTATACTCTTTCTCTCTCAGAGATGGTTCTTCTTGTGGTTCCTCAACTACCTGTTGAGGTGGTTCAATTGGTTGTTGAGGTTTCACAATTTTTTTCTTGGCACAACCAGTAAAAAGACAAGTAACAAGCAATAAGTAACAAGCAATAAACAATAATCTTTTGTTCATAAAAAAATACCTCCAAGAATCGAATTTTTATACTGTTATTTTTGTGCATTATAAATAATTTTTGCGATTTTGTCAAATAACAAATTCAATGTGTTAGTGCGACAAAATCTAATACAACAATCACCATCATAATTTTTTAGCGGACAAAAGTGGCTGTCCGACAAATCGTAAAACAGTCTTTTTTTTTGTAAAATATAGCAGTATTTGGCAACTAATAGCAACAAACAACACAGCATTTTTTTACTGACGCTGTATAATCGGTAAAGCGGAATAGGTTGTCGGACAGCCACAAAAGCGTGCACTTTTAAACTTTAAAATGTGCACTTTTAAATTTTAGGTAACAATAACAGGAAAGACCAGCTATGGAGGTTGAATTTCTGTAATAAGTTTCTATAGCGAGCGAGCAGTTTTTTTGAGATTTTTTGAAAGTTCTGTGAGTTCTTTTTCTAATTCTTGTGGCATTTTTTCTTCGAATTGTTTGAAAAATTTTGTAATATCTTCCAACTCATCTTTCCAATCAGTAGGGTTTACCTCAACCAATTTTTCTAAATTTTTTCTCGGTATATTTAATCCATTTATATCAAAATCATCTAAATCTGGAACGAAACCTATAGGCGTAGAAATTGCTTTTGCCTTGTTGTTGACACGGCCAATAATCCATTTCAAAACCCTGATGTTTTCACCAAAACCAGGCCAAATAAATGAACCGTTTTCATCGGTCCTAAACCAATTAACAGAAAATATTTTTGGCGGATTTTTTAATTTTTTACCTACATCAAGCCAATGCTTAAAATAATCGCCCATATGGTACCCACAAAATGGAAGCATAGCCATCGGATCTCGACGAAGTTGACCTTCCTTGTGTATCGCTGCCGCAGTTGTTTCGGACGCCATTCTTGCACCCAAAAACACACCGTTTTGCCAATTGAAACTTTCAATTACAAGAGGTATAAGTTGTGTTCTTTTTCCACCAAAAACTATAGCGGATATCGGAACTCCTTTGGGATTATCAAACTCTTTCGAAAGTGTACTTGCATTGTAAATTGAGACAGTAAATCTTGAATTCGGATGTGCTGCTTTTGTGCCGCTTTCCTTTGTCCATTTATTTCCCTGCCAGTCAATCATACCTGCTTGTTTGGATTTGCTTGCTTGACGACTTGCATCGATGCAAGGCGAGCCATCGAGCAAATCTGACGTACTTTCCGATGCTACACTATCAAGTCCTTCCCACCAAGGTTCGTTTTTATCCAAATCAAGACCAGTGTTTGTAAAAAGTGTTGGAAAAAATTTTCCTGCTTTAAGTGTTTTAATCATGTTCGGATTTGTTTTAAGCGATGTTCCTGGTGCGACGCCAAAATATCCGGTTTCAGGATTTATTGCCCAAAGCTGTCCATCGGGGCCAATATTCATCCATGCAATATCGTCCCCTATTGTCCATATTTTATATCCTGGAAGTGCCGATTGCATCATGGCCAAATTTGTTTTTCCGCAAGCAGATGGTAATGCTACGGCGATATATGTGATTTTTCCCTGAGGATCTTCTATGCCCATTATTACCATATGCTCAGCAAGCCATCCCTCTTTAAATCCAAGACAAGAAGCCAATCGTAAAGAAAAACATTTCTTACCAAGAAGTGCATTTCCTCCGTAACCCGAGCCAATACTCCATACAAAATTTTCATCTGGAAAATGCATAATAAATCGTTTATTAGGATCCAAATCACCAATGGAATGGAGCCCTTTTACAAAATTTTCCGAGTTACCTATTTTTTCAATAACATCACCTCTTAGTCGCGTCATTATTCTCATACTGACGGCAACATAGCTAATATCGGTTAACTGAATACACGCTTTGGAATAGACAGAATCGGGATGTCCCATCATATATGGAAGGACATACATAGTTTTTCCCTTCATACAACCATCTGAAAGTTTTGTGAGTTTTTTCTTTGCTTCGTCGGGGTGCATCCAAGTATTGTTTGGTCCTGTTGTTTTTTTGTCGAGGTGGCACACGAATGTTAAATGTTCAGTTCTTGCAACATCGGTTGGATGACTTCTGTGATAATATGCGTTTGGCCATGCTTCTTGATTTAATTTAGTAAATATCGGAGAACCATCAATTTTTTCTTCTTGCATTCCGATTTTAACAAGTTCTCTTGCTTCTTTTTCGGAACCATTACACCAATAAATTTTTTTTGGTTTTGTAAGTTCTGCCTGTTTTTCAACCCATTTTTCAAGTGGTGTGGACATTTTTACCCCCTACGCTTCCTACAGAAAAAACTAAAAATGATGTAAGTTATTAACATCGACCTACTCATCGATGCTAACCTAAAGTTATAATTATAATCAATTTATAGTATAAGAAATTTAAATAAATGTCAATCACATTTTTTTTGTGGTCACCTAAGAATTCAAAGTGCATATTTTAAAGATTAAAAGCACACACTTTTTAACCATAAATCTGACGTTGAATTTATGGATTAGTTGTTTTTAATTTAGATTTCAGAAATGCGTTTTTTTAATACAGGATGGACAAAATTTTTATCAATCTCTGCGAGTGGGATTAAAACAAAATCTCTATTATGTAGGTCGCTATGAGGAATTGTAAATTTCTTATTCTTTATTATTTTTTTGCCGAAAAATAAAATGTCAATGTCGATTTCTCGGGGACCCCATTTAAAATTTTTGGTTCTTCCAATTTTTTTCTCAATTTTTTTACAGCATTTTAATAATTCTGATGGTAATAATTTTGTTTTTAATTTTACAACTGCATTCAAAAAAGAATTTTGCTTTTTGTAACCATACGGTTTTGTTTCACGCAGTGAAGACAACTGTAATATTTTTTGACCGCTCTCTTCTAACAGCTTTATTGAATTAAGAATATTTTTTTTTCTGTTACCTTTATTTGAACCAAGTCCCAAAAAAATTGTTGTCATCTATAGATTTTTTAAAATTCGAAATAGAATAGAAATTACGTTATCAATATCTTTTTTAACTACGACAAGTGGGGGTAAAAATCTTAATACATTGTCACGCGTGCAATTTATAAGAAGACCATTTTGTAAACATTTGTCTACCACTTCTTTACCATTAATTTTAAGTTCAAGGCCTACCATTAAACCGAGACCTCTAACATCTTTTATAACATCGTGTTTTTTTTGAAGTTTTCTTAATTCTGATAGAAAATAATTTCCGGTTTCTTCAATATTTTTTAGTATTTTTTTATCACTTACAATTTTTAAAATCTCTATTCCAGCGGCACAGCAAACTGGATTTCCACCAAAAGTTGAACCGTGATTACCAAAATCAAATGTTTCTGCTATGTTATTTTTAGCGATGGTTGCGGCAATGGGAAGTCCACCACCCAACGACTTTGCAAGTGTTAAAATATCTGGCACCACACCATAATTTTTGTATGCAAAAATTTTTCCCGTTCTTCCTAATCCACACTGTATTTCGTCAAAAATTAAAAGCAGTTTATTTTTATCGCATAACTTGCGAAGTTTTTTTAAGAAGTCTAATTTAGCAATATAAACCCCGCCTTCGCCTTGAATCGGCTCGATCATTATTGCACAGGTTTTCTGAGAGATAAGTTTTTCTACCGACGATAAATCGTTGAACTCTGCAAATTTAAATCCATTTAAAAGTGGTTCAAATCCTTTATGAAATTTTTCTTGACCTGTTGCCGAAAGTGTTGCAATTGTTCTTCCGTGAAAAGAATTTTTGAAAGTAATTATTTCATATTTTCCATTTTTTACTGTTTCTGCTGCGAATTTTCTTGCAAGTTTTATAGCACATTCGTTTGCTTCAGCACCAGAATTAGAAAAGAAAACCTTACCACCAAAAGATAAGCAAGATAATATTTTTGCAAGTTCTATTTGAGGTTTTGTGTAATAAAGATTTGATGCGTGAATAAGTTTTTCGCTTTGTATTTTAATTGCTTTTACAATTTTAGAGTGACAATGTCCGACGGCTGAGACAGAAATGCCTGAGAAAAAGTCCAAATATTTTTTACCTTTTTCATCCCAGAGATATTTTCCTTTACCTTTAACAACTAAAATAGGATTTCTTTTATATGTCTGAAAAATATATTTTTTTTCTAAATCAAAATAATTCATTTAAATCCTCCTCGTGGTTTAAAATTTATAAGACTGTTGAAAATTATTATTTCGAGATTGCTTCGCTGCCGCCCGCAATGGTATAATGGAAAAGCAAGCTTCCTTCCGGGGAGGTCATAAAGTAACGCATAAAAGCGCAGACCTTTTGTGATCTTTTCAAACGATCAAAAGTGGTGTATAATATATACACCGGACTTTAACCCCGGTAAG
>JBDRIG010000078.1:0-11323 GCA_043816185.1 Elusimicrobiota bacterium
ATACATTTTCGCCTCCGGAATTTTGGATTTGCCATCGGTAAAATTATACCAATTCCGGAGTGAAAAGTCAAATATTTTCTCATCGGTAATCCCGACGGTAATTATGCCCAAGAACTTTTAGGGGTTTTTCAACGGTATCATCATTAATAAATATTTTTACACTGTCTCTTATTAACTACTAATTACCGATACAAAATTGTTTGATTTTTCCTTTTAGACAACCACTTCACGACAATTCTTTTGGCTCTCCATCTCCATAAATAGCAGCGATCACTAATCCCTGCCACAGACAGACAACCAAGCCACCAATTATCCAATAGATTATTACTCCCCAAGCCATTACCGTGCACATTCCCAGCGAAAAAACTCCTGGGAGTCCTCCAACTAACCACACGAATAATCCAAACCATAAACCTTTGACAATGCCTTTACCTGGAAGGCCTTTGTAAATTATCATATAAACAAGTGCAAGAAGAATAGCAAAAACAATTCCCGTTACACCCATTAAGGCAAACGGCATTTCGTTGGGTTGTTTCCATATAAATATTGGCTCTAACAAGTAAACCCAGTTAAATAGCCATCCGCAAGTTAACCATCCCCAAATACTATTTAAAATACCAACCACCGTACCGGCAAGTACCACTTTTCCAATTTTCATTTATATGATCTCCCCTACTTCTTTGTCTCCACCGGCAATCAGATATAACACAGCCATTCTTACAGCAATACCATTTGTCACCTGTTCTGTAATTACTGAATTTTTACTATCGGCAACTTCGGTCGAAATTTCTATTCCTCTGTTCATTGGCCCTGGATGCATTATTAAAATATCATTTTTTGCATGTTTCATCTTTTTGGAATTTATACCAAAAAGTTCGCTGTATTCATCAAGCGATGGAAAAAGATGTTGTTCCTGCCGTTCTTTCTGAATTCTTAAAATATTTATCGCATCAAGTTTGTGAATGATTTTTGAGATATCATAATGAACTTCAACGTCCATTTTTTCAATATCTTTTGGAATTAATGTTGGGGGGCCAACAACAAATACCCTCGCACCTAATTTATTCAGACCCCATATATTTGACCTCGCAACCCTTGAATGTAGAATATCGCCGACGATTGCGATGTTGAGCCCTTTGATTTTTCCTTTTTTCTCAAATATTGTGAAAATATCCAAGAGTCCTTGCGTCGGATGCTCGTGCATACCATCACCTGCATTAATAACCGATGCAGAAATTGTCTTTGCAATTATATGTGCTGCACCTGACATACTATGTCTTACAACAACAAAATCTGCTTTCATTGCTTCGATTGTTTTTGCAGTATCGATAAGCGATTCGCCTTTAACAACTGCGGATGATGACACGACGATATTTACTGTATCAGCAGAAAGCCGTTTTGCTGCAAGCTCAAACGATGTCCTTGTTCTTGTAGATGGCTCGTAAAACAACAGCACAACGGTTTTTCCTCTCAATGTTGGCACTTTTTTTACCGTTCTTGTGAAAAGTTCCTTAAACGGTTTTGCTGTTTTCAATACAAGTTCAATCTCTTCTTTTGATAAATACTCAAGTCCCAATAAATCCTTGTGTTTAAGTTTCATTTTTTCCCCATTTGTCATTCCCATAAAAACGGAAACCAAGAATAGATTCTTCTATCATTTCTTTTCTTTCAATACCACGCTATCACAATTGTCAACTTCTTTTAATTGGACACATACAATTTCATTTTTCGAAGTTGGAAATTTTTTACCAACAAAATCTGGTTGGATTGGCAATTCTCGCCCACCTCTATCAACAAGCACTAATAATTTTATTGTTTTTGGTCGACCAAAATCTATTATTGCATCGATTGCTGCTCGTATAGTTCTACCTGTAAAAAGCACATCATCAATAAGAATAACATTTTTACCAGTTGTATCAAATGAAATCTCCGTTTCTTTAACTATTGGTTGATGAGCAATTGAGTTAATATCGTCCCTATAAAGCGTTATGTCTAATATCCCAAGTGGTACAATTTTTTTTGTAATTTTTTTTAACTCACAAACGATCCGTTCCGCCAAATATACTCCCCGCGTTTGAATTCCTACGAGGACCAAATTTTCTACTCCATGGAGTTTTTCAATAATTTCATATGCCAATCGTTTTAATGTTTGCTCAATTTCGTTTTTATCCATTACAATTTTTTTCTCAATGATTTGCATCCCGCACCTCCTTTAGCTAACGGCTGTAAATCAGAAATTGTGAAACATGAATTTGACGGTTGCTACACATATTTTTTATAACCAACTTTTTGTAGTTTCGCGTCTTTTTCGGAAACGTTTTTTTCAAGATTTTTTTTATATAGGTTAAGTTCTTTTTTAAGTTTGATATCTTCTAATGCTAAAATTTCTACAGCAAGAACTCCTGCATTATAGGCACCTGTCTCACCAATAGCGACGGTTGCTACAGGAATTCCTTTTGGCATCTGAACAATTGAATATAGTGAATCAACCCCTGAGAGTGTTTTTGTTCCCATTGGAACACCGATTACAGGAATTGTCGTTAATGACGCAATTACGCCAGCAAGATGTGCGGAGCCACCAGCACCTGCAATAATCACTCGAACGCCTTTTTTTACAAGTCCTTTTGCATATAAACCTGTTTTTTCCGGTGATCTATGTGCAGAAGTAATTGTGACTTCAAATGGAACTTTAAAAAATTCAAGTATTTCCATACAACCCTTCATCTGATGTAAATCAGAATCACTCCCCATAACAACACTTACAAGAATTTTATTTTTCATTTTTGTTATGCTCCTTGAATTTTCCCGATTTATCAGGACGACCTTTCCTATAACATCTGATATACCGAGAAATATTTTATCGCTCGAAGAATTTGCAAAATAAACAAAATCCAATTTTTTATAACCCTTTTCTACCAATATCCTGACGATAATGCATGTCTTCAAATTTTATTTTTTTAATATTTTTATAAACCTTTGAAATTGTTTTTTTTAATGTTGTGTCGACTGCGGAAATACTCAATACCCTACCACCATTCGTATAATATTTTCCTGTTTTAAATTTTGTCCCAGAATTAAAAATAATCACATCTTTTATATTGTTTAAGTTATTTAAGCCAAAAATTTCTTTCCCAATTTCATATTTTCCTGGATAACCGCCAGAAGCAAAAACAACCGATACGCAATAACCATTTTTCCATTCAATCTTACATTTGTTAAGTTTTCCGTCAACGGTCGCAAAAAATAAATCCAATAAATCGGTTTTCAGTAATGGTAAAATTACCTGGGTTTCAGGATCGCCAAATCGAACATTAAACTCTAAAACTTTGGGCCCTTTTTTTGTAACCATTATTCCTACATAAATTATGCCCTTGTAATTAAGTTTTTCTCTTTTAATACCTTTCAAAAATCTATCAAATATCAATTTTTTTATAATTTGCTCGTCTATAATTCTTGCAGGTGCATAAGCACCCATACCGCCTGTATTCGGTCCTTTATCGTCGTCAAAAATCTGTTTATGATCCTGCGATGGTATTAAAGGTAGGATTGTTTTTCCATCACAAAGTGCAACCAGTGATGTTTCCTCACCCTCAAGTTTTTCTTCAATAATAATTTTATTACCTGAGGAACCAAAATTTTTGTCTATCATTATTGATTTTACAGCATTTTCTGCTTCCTGTTTCGTGTTACAGACAAAAACACCTTTGCCAGAAGCAAGCCCATCTGCTTTAATAACTACGGAAAAAGTAGAGTGAGAAAAAGTAGAGAGATACCCAAGTGCTTTTTTACAATTGTCAAAAACTTCAAAATTAGCAGTTGGAATGCCATATTTTTTCATAAACTGTTTTGCAAAAATCTTACTCGCTTCAAGTTGTGCAGCTTTTCTATTCGGGCCAAATATCTTTAATTTTTTTTTTGTGAAATAATCTACGATGCCCTCTGAAAGCGGCACCTCAGGGCCAACAATCGTTAAATCAATTTTATTTTTAGCCACAAACTCGGTTATCTTTTGAAAATCAAGAATGTCAATATTCTGACATTCTGCAATATTTTTTATACCTGCATTCCCAGAAATACAAAAAATCCTTCCTCCCGACTGAAGTCGAGGACTATATTTTAATTTCCAAATAATTGCGTGCTCTCTACCACCAGAACCAATGACTAAAATATTCATATAAATTCCGTAAATCGTAAACCGTGAATATATAAATCTGTAAACGCTCAAACGTCTTTTGCTTTTATTTGCTATTCGTTATTTTTACAGGATATTCTCCTGTAAAACACGCAAGACAAAAATCTTCTTTTTTCATCCCAGTTGATTCTACAAGTCCTTCTACAGATAAATATTTTAATGTATCGGCACCAATAAATTCTCCGATTTCGTTGATATTTTTTTTTGCTGCTATAAGTTCCTTGCTGGAAGGTGTATCAATTCCATAATAACAAGGATATTTTATCGGCGGTGACGAGATTGCATAATGTATTTTTTTTACACCTGCTTTTACTAACATTCTTACGAGCTTTCTACTTGTTGTTCCTCTTACTATGGAGTCGTCTACAACTACAATATTTTTGTCTTTTAGCACTTGCGACACAGGATTGTATTTTATTTTAGCAGAAAAATCTCTTATAGATTGTTCGGGCTGAATAAATGTTCTACCTATGTAATGGTTTCTTATAAATCCAATTTCGTACGATAATCTGGACTGTTCTTCATATCCTATTGCCTGAACGTTGGCAGAATCTGGCACTGAAATAACCATATCTGCTTTAATTTTCTTTTCCTTAGCAAGTTCTTTACCGAATGCCCGTCTTATTTTATATACTGAATTACCAAAAATTTTAGAATCTGGTCTGGCAAAATATATAAATTCAAATATACAAAATGCAGTTTTTTTGTTTTCAGAAAACCTAACTGTTCGAAGTTTACCGTCCTCAACAATAACAATCTCGCCAGGCTTTACATCGCGTAGATACTCGGCATCAATTAAATCAAACGCACATGTTTCCGACGAAAATACATATGAATCTCCCAGTTTTCCGATACATAAAGGCCTAATTCCATGCGGGTCTCTTATTGCTATTAGTTTTTTGTTCACCAAGAGCAACAACGAATACGCACCTTTAATATGCGATACTGCATCGATAATTTTGTCTTCAATACATTTCTTTTTTGATTTTGCTATAAGGTGAAGTATGACTTCGGTGTCCGACGATGTTTGAAATATAGAACCTTCTTTTTCTAAATTATTTCTCAAAAATTTAGCATTGCAAAGATTGCCATTATGCACGATTGAGAGATTGTTGTTATCAAAATTTATTGCAAATGGCTGTGCATTTATCAGAGACGAAGCACCAAATGTTGAATATCTTACATGCCCAATTGCATTAGAACCTTTAAGATAGTTTAGATCGTTTTTTGTAAAAACATCGGATACAAGCCCACAGCCAACCTTTCTCAAAAATTTTGGTCCGTTAGAAGAAACTATACCTGCAGATTCTTGCCCCCTATGCTGTAACGCATAAAGTCCAAGATACGTTAATTTTGCAGCCTCATTATTATTTGTAACACCAAAAATTCCACACATAATTATACACCTATACGACGATATGTTTATGCAAATCGCTGACGATATGAATGGTATGATTGCATACTTATATGGTTTTTATTTATTATCGGCCACTATCAGACACCTTTAGATAAACTTAATTCGGTCGCCAAGTTATTACCGAAATTGTGAAGTATTACACGAAGGGCTCTCGCAATAACCAAAAGTAGAATTGTGACACAGTCTGTATATCACAAACTTTTTTTAGCGTATTCGACTGCATTTTTGAATATCACAAGCCCATAAGGTTCTACACTCTTTTTTCTCGTCCATTGAGGATGTTGATATTTTGAAATAAACCTTTCTGGATGCGGCATTAAACCCAAAATATTCCCATCTGTATTCACAATACCTGCAATGTTTGATACGGAACCGTTGGGATTATGCGGATATCCCGCTTCGTTACCGTTTTCGTCAACATATTTTAATACAGTGAGTGACTGCTGTTCAAGTTTTCGTATTACGTCCTCATTGCAAAAAAATTTTCCTTCCGCATGTGCTACAGGAAGTTGTATTGTTTCTGGTAAATTTTTCGTCCATAAATTTGCAATTTTATCGTCGCAATGACACTTTGTATAATTTTTCGACGATAATCCGTGCTGAATCTGTGAATTTGTAACCTGCGAACTTGCAAATCTGCGAACCGTTTTTAAATGCACCCACCTACATTCAAATTTACCAGAATCATTATTGGTAAGCGTTACGGATTGTTTACCGTCTAAAAAAGGCAATAAACCTGCCTTAACAAGTACTTGAAAACCATTGCATATACCCAGCATCAACTTTCCTTGATTTGCAAACTTTATTATTTCAGTTTTCAATTTATGCATCAATTTATTAGCAAATACTTTACCTGCTGAAATATCGTCACCATATGAAAATCCACCTGGTATTGCAAGGATTTTGTAATCCTGAAAATCTTTTTCATTTCTTAAAAACCTATTTATATGTATAATTTCTGGTTCCGCACCAACAAGTTTGAATGCTTCTGCTGTCTCAATATCATTATTGGTTCCTGCAGTTTTTAATACAATTATTTTAACTTTTTTTTTCATAAGATTTTTTTACAAATTCAGCAAACAGTGGATGTGGATTCAAAGGCCTGGACTTAAATTCTGGATGAAACTGCGTGCCCACAAACCACGGATGATCTTTTAATTCTACTATTTCTACATAATTTTTATACTCACCCGCAATAATCAATCCTTTGGATTTAAATAATTTAGAGTACTTTTTATTAAATTCATAACGATGCCTATGTCGTTCGGAGATATTTTCTGTTTTATATGCAGCATCTGAAAATGTATCTTTTTTTAAATTACAAGGGTAGCTTCCAAGCCGCATCGTTCCACCTTTGGTTTTTATTTTTTTCTGTTCAGAAAGAATATCTATCACTGGATAAGGCGTTTTGGGATTAAATTCAGAACTGTTCGCATCTTTTAATCCGCACACATTTCTTGCAAATTCTATTACCGCACATTGCATTCCCAAACATATACCGAAAAATGGTATTCGATTTTTTCTTGCAAATTCCACAACTTTTATTTTACCTTCTATTCCTCTTTCACCAAATCCACCAGGTAAAAGTAAACCATTTACCAGCTTCAATTCATTGTCTAAATTTTTACTTTCTACGTCTATATATCTTATTTTTACATTGACTTTATTTTTATACCCTGCATGTAGTATCGCAGCGTATATACTTTTATAGGCGTCCTTCAAAGCAGTGTATTTTCCACAAACACCTATCTCAACCTCTTCTGTAAAACTTTTTATTTTTTTAGCCATTCTTTCCCAATCCACTAAATTCTCTTTCTTTGAATGTAAACCTAAATATTTAATTATAATCTTATCCAATTTTTCTTGTTTTAATAATAATGGAATAGAGTAAATATGTCCGGCACCTACATCTATTTCTTCTATGACCGCTTCCCTAACAACATTACAAAAAAGCGATAATTTATTTTTTATATCCTCTGTTAATATTTTTTCAGTTCTTATTACTATAATATCTGGCTGAATACCTATCTCTCTTAATTTACCAACAGAATGCTGTGCTGGTTTGGTTTTCAATTCCTCAGCCGCTTTAATATATGGTGCCAACGCTAAGTGAACATACAAAACATTTCTTTTGCCTTCTTCAAGCCCGAATTGTCTTATCGCTTCTAAAAACGGCAAGCCTTCTATATCGCCAACTGTGCCACCAAGTTCAATTATAACAACTTCAGCCCCTACGCCTACTTTTTTTATTCTCGATTTTATTTCGTCAGTGATATGTGGAATTACCTGAATTGTTTTGCCAAGATAATTGCCATTTCTTTCATTTTTTAATACTGTTTCGTAAATCTGGCCTGCCGTTACATTATTTATTCTTGACATATTTATATCCAAGAATCTTTCATAATAACCTAAATCCAAATCTGTTTCCGCACCATCTTCCGTTACAAACACTTCACCATGCTGATAAGGACTCATCGTTCCAGGATCTATATTCAAGTATGGGTCAAACTTTAGGACATTTACTTTTAGCCCTCTACTTTTTAAAAGTAATCCTATAGAGCCTGTTGTTATTCCCTTGCCTAATGAAGATACAACGCCACCTGTAACAAAAATATATTTACACATAAATTGTTTTTTGCCAACAATTTTTTAATTCAAAACTGTCGGCATCAATTATTATCTCTCCCTTTATATTTTTAATTGTAAGTCGTGGTTTTTTACTCACGACACCAATTTTAGAAAAATTGTTTCCTTTAAATATTCTCTGAAATTGCAACTCTTTTTCTTTTTTAACCTCAACAATAAACCTGCTTGAAGACTCTGAAAAAAGCAAAAGATTATCTATATATTGATGTGACAATGTATCGATATGATGATATGGAACTTTTTTTAAATCAATCTCTGCACCCAACCCACCTGAAAAACACATCTCAGTTATACAAACTGCAATGCCACCGTCTGAACAATCATGGCAAGAAGCGACGGTTTCTTGCTCAATAGCTTTTTGCATTGCGAGCATTTGTTTTTTTGAATTTTTAAGTACAATTTTTGGAGGATATTCATCGTCGGTTGCACCAACAATGTAGATTAAATTATCTGATGTTTTCAAATCTAATGTCATACATTTTCTAATATCTTTCACTACTGAAATAGCGGAAATTAAAAGTGTATGTGGTATAGAAATTGTTTTGCCACTATCTAATAAATATTTATTATTGAAACTATCTTTACCTGAAATGAAAGGCGTTGAAAATGCTTTTGCAGCATCATAACAACCTTCTGATGCTCGAACAAGTGCGCCGAGATGCTCTGGTTTCTCCGTATCACCCCAACAAAAATTATCCAAAATCGCCGTTCTTGTCAAATCACCGCCTACACAAACCACATTTCTTAATGCTTCGTCTATTGCACAAATCGCCATTTTATAGGGATCTATTTTGCCATAAAGATTTATGCCATTTGATACAGCAATACCTTTATATGAATCTGGAATTGGCTTTATCACAGCAGCATCCGAAGGACCATCATTGTTTTTGCCCACAAGCGGCTTAATAATTGTTTTTGCTTGAACCTCATGATCATACTGTCTTACAACCCATTCCTTGGAACATATATTCAACGATGAAAGCAATTTTTTCAACACGTCTAAAGGTTTTCTTACCTGCGCTCTTCCATAAATATTTTTACAAACATGAAAAGATTTTTTAGCTTGATCTTTCCAAACAGCAACCATTTTTTTCTTCGGTAGGCCGTCATGAAGAAAGTTCATATCTAAATCAAGCACTTTATCGTTTTTGTAAAAACCTTCTAATTTTCCAGAATTTGTGAATTCGCCAAGAATAGTTGCTTCTACATCTTCATCAGAAAATATTTTCAATATCTTTTTTATATTTTTTTTGGGTACTGCGAGCACCATTCTTTCCTGTGCCTCCGAAACCCATATTTCCCACGGCTCAAGTCCTTCATATTTAAGTGGTGCTTTATCGAGATACACGGTAGCACCATTAGAAAATGTAGCAAGTTCGCCGACTGCGGACGAAAAACCACCAGCACCACAATCAGTAATAGCACGATACAAGTTTTTATCTCTTGCCTGAAGTATGGTGTCTGCAAGTTTTTTTTCTACTATCGGATTGCCTATTTGAACAACACTTGATGGCACATTTTTATCTAAAGAGGTGGAAGAAAATGTAGCACCATGAATACCATCTCTACCTGTTCTACCGCCCACAGCAAGTATTAAATCTCCAGAAATAATTTTTTTAACTATTTTATTTTTTGGTAATATCCCGACGGTACCACAATAAACAATTGGATTATAAAGATACCCGTCGTCAAAAATTATAGATCCATTTGCCGTCGGAATACCCATTTTATTTCCATAATCTCTAACTCCAGAAACAACACCTGTAAATACACGTTTCGGATGCAACACACCCTCTGGAAGATTAGTAAGGGGATAATCTAAATTTCCGAAACAGAATATATCTGTATTCATTATTGGTTTTGCACCTAATCCACAGCCCAATATATCTCTTATAACTCCACCTATGCCTGTCCCAGCACCACCATAAGGTTCTATCGCCGAAGGATGGTTATGTGTTTCTACTTTGAATGCAACTGCATTTTCTTTATCAAACTCAATTATGCCTGCGTTATCTTCGAAAACAGATATGCACCATTTTTTATTTAGTTCTTTTGTCGCCTTAAAAATTGTCTCTTTTAGAAGGTTGTTATAGTTTTTGGTTTTCCGATTTTTAACTGTTTTACTACGGACTTCATCTGTGGTGATTCTACTTGACGGCTCCCAACTATATTCTATTTTTGCTGTGAATGTTTTGTGCTTACAGTGTTCCGACCATGTTTGTGCTAATGTTTCAAGTTCGCAATCGGTTGGCTCTCTTTTAAGAATCTGAAAATATTTTTTGATTGTTTCCATTTCTTCAATGTTTAAAGCAAGTAGCCGCTCTTTGCTAATCTGAAGAAGAGTGTCATTATTTGCATTAAGTATACTAATATATTTAACTGCCATAAATTATCCTATATTCTTGAATAAGGGTATTCACGATAGATTTCTCTATTATTATTTTTATTTTATTTTCCTGTATTTTACCTTGTAAAAAATATTTTTTACCTGTTTTTATATCTAAATTTTTTTTTATATTTATGTCTTTTATGCCGAGATTGACAGTTTCTGCTACAGAATCTGTTACTCCATATTTGTAAAATACTTCAACCATGCAACCGTTGTGTTTAGATTCAGAATTTATAAATAAAAGTTGCGTAATAGGATCCAAAAGTAGATTTTCACTTATATCTTTTACTTCTTCAAACGAAATATCACCAGTTATTTTATACATCTGTGCAGTTTTTATAGATGAAATTCCCTCAAAACCCAGATTCAAAATATCCTTTTTTATTTTTTCGCCTTCCGCATCAAAAATGTTATCTTTATATTTTATTAAAATTTTATATTCGGACACACAGTCTCCTTTTTTCATTTTCTTCCTCATCGTAGAGCGAAGCAAGAAATTTCTGCAGAGCCTTCCCGATTTATCGGGACACCTTTTTTAATCGCAGAGTGAGGGGGTTGCTGAGAGGAACCTCACGGAGCACCGCATACACTATTATTTTTCACCTTATGACTTTTAGCGGTGCGAGTGAGAGCCCGCCCTCAAAGGCGAGGCGTTTCCGCGAAGCAATTCCCGAGCGCC
>JBDRIG010000079.1:0-30501 GCA_043816185.1 Elusimicrobiota bacterium
AGAAAAATATGGTTCTGGAATAAAAAGAATTTTAAAATCTTTTAGTATTTCTGGATTAAAAATGCCACAGTTTAGCGAAGAGGGTGATGGCTTTTTGGTAACAGTGCGTGGCACAACCACCCAGAAAGACACCCAGAAAGAAGATATTAATCGTAAAATAATAGATGTAATAAAGAAAGATAAATTTGCAACAAGAGTTTCCCTATCAAAAGTTTTGCAAATAAGTCCAAACACAGTAAAAGAATATCTTGCGAAATTAAAAAAAGAAATGAAAATAAAAAGAATTGGTGGAGACAAAGGTGGTTTTTGGGAAATAATTAAAAGAAATTGAGAAAGAAAGGAACGAAATTATTTGTTTAATGAAGTCCATTGAGTCATTGGACGTCGCTTGCCTTTCTCGTGAACACAAGAACACAAAAACCCGAGAACTCGTGAACGCTGTTGCTTTTCACTGTGATGACGGGCTTCTTGATGAGTATGGCACAATATATTAGAGGTGCTTCATGTCGCTGCGACATAATACATTATGGAACATAACGGGGGCTGGTGTTCCATTCTTAATGGGTGTTGGTACTATTCCATATTTGCTACATCAAATTGGGGTAGAAGCATTTGGTATTCTTACACTTGTATGGACTTTGATCGGGTACTTTAGCCTTTTTGATTTTGGGTTTGGTCGTGCACTTACTCAACAAGTAGCGGCCAATCGCGCGGCGAGACAAATTGAGCAACTACCCAGTTTGGTTAAGACAGGGCTGTTGTTCACATTAGCCACTGGGGTGATTGGCGGCATTTTGTTATCTGTCATAGCAAATCCACTTGGATTTAAATGGTTGAAAGTAAGTGTATCACTACAACAAAACACTGTTTACTCACTCTTGATTGCATCGCTCGGCATCCCGCTGGCTACACTCACATCTGGACTAAAAGGTGTATTGGAAGCATATGAGGATTTCAAAGATGTTAATATGCTACGATTGTTACTCGGGATTATGAATTTCGGGTTGCCCGTCTTGAGCGTAATGACTTTTGGTCCTTCACTGTCTATGATGGTGTTCAGTTTAGTCGTAGCCAGATTTGTGGTATTAGTTGCACATATGTATTTAGTGGACAAAAAACTACCATTTGGTTGGATTGGAGCGAAGTTCAATACGAGAAAGATGAATGAGTTGCTTTCGTTTGGCTCATGGATGACTGTATCTAATATCGTTAGTCCTTTAATGGTGGTATCTGACAGATTTATTATCTCATCTGTGATGGGCGCAGGAGTAGTCGCTTATTACACAGTGCCTTCTGATTTTTTGATTCGCATTTTGATTATTCCTGGTGCTCTTGCTGCATCTTTGTTTCCAAGACTTACATCCATGATGATCACAGATCGAAATGGAGCGAGAAGAATATATGAAAAGTGCTTAAAGATAACAATTCTTATTATGCTTCCGATTTGTCTGGGTATTGCGATTTTTTCTTATTGTGGTTTATCGCTTTGGCTGGGAAAAGGTTTTGCACAAAATTCTTGGAAAATTGCCTCACTTCTATCCGTTGGATTGTTACTGAATGGTATAGCTCAAATACCCTTTGCCGCAGTTCAATCTGTGGGGAATGCTCGGGCAACTGCATTTTTACATTTAGGAGAATTTGTATTATACGTTCCCCTTTTGCTTGTGTTTTTACATTATTTTGGATTGATTGGGGTTGCTATCGCATGGGTTATACGAGTTGGAGCCGACTTGATGATTTTACTTATGTATGCGAAAAAATACACACAGAGCATATTAATTTAATGGGAATAAATGTGAATAAAAAAATTGCAATAGGAGTGGTTGCTTACAAACCAAGTACAAATCTAACGATCAGATTACAAAGTGCGATAGATTTTGGGTTTTCGGTATATATTTTTGACAATAGTCCGAAAGATGAATTAATAAGACAATTCTGTCGTGGATTTGGCAACGATGTTGTTAAATATATTACTTGTGGAAAAAATGTTGGTTTAGGTTTTGGAATTTCATCTGTTTGTGCTCAAGCATACTATGATTTCTATCCTGCGTTGATATTCTTTGATCAGGATACGGTATTTGACAGTAATACTTTGGATTTTATTGAAAAATTCTATATTGACAACAATAGCATAGCGTCTAATTATAGTGCGGTTGTGTTTAATTCCAAAAATTCTGGTGATGCAGATGTTGGGAATAGATTTATGTTTAAAGATGTTCTGCTGGCAATAAATAGTGGAAGTTTATATTTTCTGGAAAATCTTAATAAATTGAATTGGCATAATGAAAAATATTTTGTTGATTGCGTGGATTATGAGTTTTGCCTTAATTCCAACAACAATGGTTTAAAAATTGGAGAGTGTTCAATGATACCAGGTTTTGACCATGAGTTGGAGCAACCTGATGTTAAATATGTGATATTGGGAAATGAAAGACTGTTGCGAAAGTATTCTGCAAATAGAATTTTTGATGCTACATCTGCAAGCGTGAAGTTGTTGTTCGCTTCAATTAGAACCAGAAACTTTTTATTTTCTTATGCAATTATTCGTTCACTAATAATATATCTTAACTTTCAATTCATAGTTAGATTAATTAATGTTTTTAAACCGAAAAAAAGGATACTAAAATGACGATAAACGATAAAAAGGAATACACAGTTTTTACAGTGTGTAATTTGGCTTATCTGCCTAAAGTATTAGTTCTTGCAGAATCGTTGTTAAAATTTGATAATGATAAGTTAAAAATATATCTAATAGACAGAAAAGTAGATATTGATCTTTCAGAAATACATGCTGATATATTTTGGATTGAAGATATGGGCATTCCAAACTTTTATGAGTTGGCATTTAAGTATGACATAACAGAGTTGAGCACAAGTTTAAAGCCGTGTCTCACACTAAGGTTATTAAAGCAATTTGAAAAGGTAATTTTTTTAGATTCCGATACATGTTTATACCATTCGGTTGAACCAATTTTAAGTGATTTGGACAACCATTCGATTGTTTTAACTCCGCATTATACAACACCACAATCTGACGATTTATCGGAAAGTGATATTGGTATGATGAGATTTGGTTCATTTAATCTGGGTTTTTATGCGGTAAAGAATTCCGAACAAGGTATTTATTTTTTAACTTGGTGGTCTGATAGATGTTTGCGTTTCGGCTTTTTTGAAACGCAATTTGGATTGTCTACAGATCAGAAGTGGGTCAGTGTTGCCCCCTGTTTTTTTAAAGATTTACATATTTCATTTAACTTAGGATATAACGTTGCGTTTTGGAATGTTCATGAGAGATCGTTAAAAAGAGATAATGATCATGAAGGTTGTTATCTTGTAAATGACATATATCCTCTCATTTTCTTTCACTTCAGTTCTTTCGATGAGTCTAATCCAGAATATTTAAGCAAAAGACCGTTTTCTGAGAAGCAAAAAAAGCGAGCAGACCTTCTTGAATTAAGTAAAGCATACAAGCAATCACTGTATACAAAAAAAATAGATGCATCATTAGTAAAATACGGATTTGATTATACGTCTGATGGGGAATATATATCCCCAACGCTGCGACGTGCATATGCATGTGTTTTGAGTGAACTTCCGTCTAATCGCGATCCGTTTGACTCAAAAGGCATAGTCGGCGTTTTTGCAAGGAGAAATTTTCTTTTTGAAAAGAGTTCTGTTCCATATGTGTCAAATACCTATAGTGACATACCTAATCATAAACGCAAATTTGCAGCTATATATTTCGTAATGCGGGTCATTTTGCGCTTAATTGGACCTAATAAATTCAGTAATCTTTCGAGGCTATTGGTTTATTTGTCAAGCTATAGGCAAAATCGTGGGTTGTGGAAGTATTAAATAGAGGTTTTGTCATGATTACTTTATGACTAATAACATTTCAGACAGTGACACACCAGCAGTGGATAAGACCATACGATTAAATCAATGGTTCCAAAATATAAGCATAACAGCTATTTTTAATTTCTTTTTTTATGCAATAATATTGATGGCACCCTTAGTAGTTTATGGAGTTTCTATAGCCGGTATAAGCGTGCGGCCCAGCAGAATATTAATTATTTTAATAATACCTGTTTTGTTACTGAGAATAATGAAGAAACCTATTTTAATAGTGCGTGATAATTTTTTTATTTTTGGTATTTTGCCATATTTGGTATATACCACAATTTCGGTAATCTGGTCTCCGAATGTTGAAACTGGAGCCAGCATTTCAAGATTAGGCGGATTATATGAAATAATAATAATATATATTGTTTTTATGGCAGCTGATTTGAATGCTGCAAGATTTGAAAAATTTGTGAAATACTATGTTCTAAGCGCGTTAATCCCGTTGGGTTGTAGCATGTGGCAATTATTAAACAATGTACTGCATTTTAGTCAAACAGAACTTCCATTTAGAAATTTTTTAATTGAAGGGAAATATACTGAAGTTTTTGAAGGCCGTTATTTTGTAGCCGCCGGTGAATTTTCAAGGCTTTCAGCCACCTTTGCTGAGCCTGTAATATTCGGGGGTTTTATATGCAGTGTATTATTGCTTAGTTTTTTATTAGATTATAAGAATTATTTTTCATTAATTATAATTAGATTATTTCAAATTGTCGCGTTTGTTGCCATGGTATTGACGATTTCAAAATTAGCTTTAGTAACTTTTACAATAGGAATTCTATTTATAAGCCGGAAAAATAAGAAGTATCTTTTATTATTTTTTGCTGGTTTATTTATTATTATGGGAGTAATGGCCTATTATAATATGCTAAATGTATTTGACAGGATTTTTAGTGCAACCGGGCATTATGCAAGGCTCATGGAATCGTTTGAACAGATAAAAGATCAAAATTTAATAACTGGTGAAGGTATTGGTAGTGTGCCATACGGTTCATTCCATAGGTTTGTGTTGTCGAGGTTTTATGAAAGCGGGATCATTGGCTTGATATTTGTATTTTTTGTTTCTATTATTCCATTCAAACTTTTATATAGGAAAATTACTGATGTTAGATTACTGAAAATCAATAATATATGTGTTGGCGTTATGTTTGCAATTCTTTCCGGGCTGCACTTATACGATTACTTTATTCATCTATTCACCTGGATTGTTATTGGGGCCATAATGTCTTTTTATAATAGCAGCAGAGAAATTGCAATTGCGTAATTTAAAATCATGAACGCATTAATAATTTCCTTAAATTTCAATCCTGGGCATTTTTCACATCTAACAGCGAATTATAATCTATTTAAGGATTGTGGTTTTTCAGCAGACACTAAGTAAAGAATATCATATGGGAGTGAAAAATGTTTAAAAATAAAATTCTGTTAATTACTGGTGGGACGGGTTCGTTTGGCAATACTGTTGTAAATAAATTTTTACATACTGATGTAGAAGAAATAAGGATTTTCAGCCGAGACGAAAAAAAACAGGATGATATGAGAAATTTGTATCATAATGATAAATTAAAGTTTTATATCGGCGATGTAAGGGATTTTGATAGTATAAATTCAGCGATGTCCGGCGTTAATTATGTTTTTCATTCAGCGGCTCTAAAACAAGTACCGTCGTGTGAGTTCTTTCCTTTGGAAGCGGTGCAGACGAATATCTTAGGGACTGAAAATGTCCTGAACGCCGCCGTTACTAACAATGTAAGTAAAGTTATTGTTTTAAGCACCGACAAAGCGGTTTATCCTGTTAACGCAATGGGTATGTCAAAGGCGTTGATGGAAAAGGTGATGGTTGCAAAATCTAGAACTGTAAGTAAAAAAGGGATACTGTTGTGCGGAACTCGTTATGGTAATGTTATAGCATCGCGTGGTTCGGTTATTCCACTTTTTGTTTCTCTTATCAAGCAGGGGAAACAATTAACAGTAACAGATTCTAATATGACAAGATTTATAATGTCATTAGATAATGCTGTTAATTTGGTTTTGTACGCTTTTAAGAATGCAAATCCTGGTGATATTTTTGTCCAAAAGGCACCATCTTGTACAGTAGGTGACTTAGCTATTGCCGTTAAAGAACTTTTTAACGCAAAGAATGAAATAAAAATAATCGGAATTCGGCACGGCGAAAAATTATATGAGACATTATTAAATCGTGAAGAAATGGCGAGGGCGGAAGATTTGGGGGAATATTATCGCATTTCTGCTGATACAAGGGACTTAAATTATAATAAATATTTTATTGAGGGAGAGAAACAAATATCTAAAATTGATGACTATAATTCAGATAATACTAAACTATTGACTGTTAAAGAAATTAAAGAAATATTGCTTAAAGTTGAGTATGTTCAAAAGGAATTAAAGGAATGGAAATGAAAAATATTCTAGTATTGGGTTCAGATGGGTTTATTGGAAAGAATTTATTTGCCGAACTTAAAAGATTGCCAGATATAAAAATAAATAAATTTGATATTGACAGCGACGATAAACAGTTAGAGTATTACTTGAAAGAATCGGATATTGTTTTTCACTTGGCTGGAGTAAATAGACCACAGAAAATTGAAGAGTTTGAAACAGGGAATGTTGTTCTTACGCAAACCATAATTGAAACCTTAGAAAAACTTAAAAGAAATCCGTCTATTGTTTTTACATCTTCTATTCAAGCAGAACTGGATAATCCATATGGAATTAGTAAAAGAAAAGCGGAAGATATTTTAATTGAATATAGTAAAAAAAGTGGGGCGAAAATTTATATTTGTCGTTTCCCGAATGTATTTGGAAAATGGTGTAGGCCAAATTATAATTCAGTTGTATCTACTTTTTGTCATAACATTACACGCGGACTTGATATTGAAATATCGGATGTTAATAAAGAAATAGAACTTATTTATATCGATGATATTGTGAGTGAATTTATGGATATAGTTTTAGACAAGTATTATTCAAATACAAATAACTATTGCAAATTGAAACAGACATTTAATATAACATTAGGGAAACTTGCCGAAAAGATATATCAGATGAGAGATGTCCGAAAAAATCTCACTGTCCCGGATTTTTCTGATGAGTTTACCCGATGTTTGTATGCTACCTACCTTTCCTACTTGCCTCAGGATAAGTTTTCTTATAATTTAGAACTCAAGACAGACCAGCGAGGGTCTCTTGCTGAAATACTTAAATCACCTCACTTCGGTCAGATATTTGTTTCAAAAACGAAAAAAGGAATTGTTCGTGGAAATCATTACCACAATACCAAGATTGAAAAATTTTGTGTGATTCAGGGGAAAGCGGTAATTAAATTTAGACACATTTTAGAGGATAAAATAATTTCATATCAGGTTTCAGGCGAGGATATTAAAATAGTAGACATTCCTCCGGGATATACACATTCAATTGAAAATACAGGTAACGATGAGTTGATTGTTCTGTTCTGGGCTGATGAAATATTTAACTCGCAAAATCCCGACACTTATTTTGAGGAGGTTGGCAATGGATAAAATTAAGGTAATGACCATTTTGGGAACGCGACCAGAAATTATAAGATTGTCGCAAGTTATGAAGAAGTTGGATGAATATACAAAGCATATTATTGTCCATACAGGGCAAAATTACGATTATGAACTCAATGAGATTTTTTTTAAGGATTTGGATATTCGTAAGCCGGATTATTTTCTAAAAGTTGACTGTTCTACTTTGGGGAAAGCATATGGAAATATTCTTATTAAGTCCGAAGAAGTATTTGCGAGGGAAAAACCGGATGCCGTTTTGATACTTGGCGATACGAACAGTTCTATATCCGCTCTGATGGCGAAAAGGTTGAAAATACCGATTTACCATATGGAAGCAGGAAACCGCTGTTTTGATTTTAATGTCCCCGAAGAAATTAACAGACGAATTATTGACCATATAAGTGATTTTAACCTTGTCTACACGGAACATGCGAGAAGGAATTTATTGCTTGAGGGCGTTCATTCGAGAAAAATTTATCTTACCGGCTCTCCTATGAAAGAAGTTCTTTTGCATAATATGGATAAAATTCACAATTCATCGATAATGGCGGAATTAAAATTAAAGAAAGAGAAATATTTTCTAATTAGTATGCATCGTGAAGAAAATGTAGATAATAAAAATCATTTAAAGATATTGTTGGCTACGCTGGAATTACTTTATAAAAAATATAAGTTACCTATAATAGTTTCAACACATCCGAGAACGCGGAAACGGATTGAAATGTTTCCCGGTATGAAAAAAAACGATAAAATATGTTTTTTGAAGCCGTTTGGATATTTTGATTATGTTAATTTACAGATGAATTCGCTTTGTGTTATTTCGGATAGCGGTAGTATTAGCGAGGAGGCGTCCATTTTGTCATTTCCCGCAATTACCGTTCGCAATGCAATAGAAAGGCCCGAAGCGATAGATACAGGTGGTATTATAGTAACGGGCATAAATACTCAGACCATTTTACAATCTATTGAGTTGGTGATTAAAGAAAGAAATAAATCTAGTACAGTTCCTCATGATTATGAAATTACTGATGTATCTCACCGCGTTGTAAAACTAATCGTTGGGACTGCCAAACTGAGTCATCTATGGGATGGGATAGTAAAAAACACGGCATGATTCACTATTTACTCTTGAGGCGAAGCCTCTTATTTTATCGTATCGGAATTTGAAAGCAGCTGCACCGCCTTGTGGTGCTTTAACTTATGCGGATTTTAATAGTTTCTCAATATTTTTGGCCGGAAAACTTTCGAGTTAATGATTTGGTTGCAGGTTTAGTGCAAAGAGGGCATCAAGTCACAGTTCTTACAGGAATACCAAATTATCCGGACGGTAAATTCTACTCCGGTTATAATTTTTTCAAAAATACTCATCAAAACTATTGTGGATCTCATGTAATTCGTGTTCCGCTTATCCCGCGAGGAAAAGGCGGGAATCTAAATCTGATTCTTAATTATTTATCTTTTGTTATATTTGGAACATTGATTGCCCCATTTGTTTGTCGTCAAAAATATGATGCTATCTTCGTATATGGCATATCGCCGATTCTCATGGCTATTCCCGCCATCTTTTTAAAGAAAATTCGTAAAGCCCCATTACTCTTATATGTATTAGATTTATGGCCAGAGTCTATTTCTGCCGTAGCCGCTATTAAGTCATCTTTCTTTTTGAGCGCTGTAAAAAAGATTGTGTATTTTATTTATAAACATTGCGATCAGATTCTTGTTTCCTCTCCTGGTTTTACAGGGCGGATTAAGGAAATGGGCATCAATGAATCAAAAATTAATTATTGGCCGCAATGGGCAGAGGATAATTATAAAATAGTTGATCTTGAAGAAAATTCAAGCGAAAGCCGAGAAATGCCTTCAGGTTTCCGTATTATGTTTGCGGGAAATATTGGTGTTGCACAAGATTTTAAGACAGTTATTAAAGCAGCAGACAAATTAAAAGATTATCTTAACATTCATTGGGTTATTATCGGAGATGGACGGATGAAACCTTGGGTAGAAGATCAAGTCCGGCTGCGTAAATTAGAGAATACTGTGCATCTCATAGGGAAGCGTCCTGTAGAGACAATGTCAAGATATTTTGCCTTGGCTGATGTGTTGTTGGTTAGTTTAAAAAGGGACCCTATATTTGCTCTTACGCTTCCGGCGAAGATTCAATCGTATATGGCATGTGGCCGTCCGATTTTAGGGTGTCTTGATGGAGAGGGGGCAAGGGCGATTCAAGAATCAGGAGCGGGATTTTCGTGTTCTGCTGATGATTACGAGGTACTCTCAAAATGTGTTTTAAAGATGTTTAATCTTACTGATGCAGAAAGAAAAGAAGCAGGTTTACGAGGAAGGGCATATTTTGAAAAGTATTTTACGCGGGATATTTTATTGTCACAATTTGAGAAGTGGATTGAAAAAGGATTGTAAAAACGATTGTGAATATATTAGTTAGAAGTGGAGGGTAGAGAATGTATAATTTTAAGAAAGTAATTGTTACTGGTGCAAACGGATTTATTGGCCGCAATTTGTGCGCTTTTTTAAAAGAAAAAGGATATTTTGTCCGGGGGGCTGTGCCTGATAATGTGCGCGATGTTTCCGGGGTTGATGAATATGTTCAAGTGGGGGATATAAATGAGTCAACTGATTGGACAAGAGCTCTTCAAGGTGTTGATTTTGTGGTTCATTTGGCCGGCCGTGCGCATGTAATGGATGAATGCGAGACAGATCCTGCCGCTATATATCATCGGGTTAATGTTTTAGCTACTCGGCGATTAGCAGAACAGGCGGTGCAGAGCGGAGTAAAGCGGTTCATTTTTCTCAGTTCGGTTAAGGTGAACGGTGAAAATACTGCACGTCAATCTTCAGCACGAAATAGCGTCTTTACTGAAGAAAGCCAACCGGATCCCAAGGGTTATTATGCAATCTCTAAACTTGAAGCTGAAGAAAAAATAATCTCCGTTTGCCGCAAGTCCAATATGCAGGAAGTAATTTTGCGGTTACCGTTAGTGTACGGTCCCGGAGTTAAAGCTAATTTTTTGCAGCTAATCCGACTGGTAGATAAGGGTATGCCTTTTCCTTTTGGTTCGGTATCCAATAAACGCAGTTTTATTTACACCGGCAACCTGTGCGATATTATCGGATTGTGCCTTATTCATCCGTCCGCCGCAAGGCAGTTGTTTTTGGTTAGTGACGGAGTTGATATATCTACGCCACAGCTGATTGCTATAATTGCCGAAGGGTTAAAAAAGAAGGTTCTTTTATTGCCCTGCCCTGTCTTTATGTTGCGGGTTATCGGATTGTTTACCGGAAAATCGGATTCGATTAGAAGGCTAACTGATTCACTTTGCGTACAGACCGCAAAACTTACAAATCTTACGGGCTGGAAACCGCGTTTTTCAGTTGAAGAGGGGATAGCGGGAACCGTTCGTTTCTATAAGGATACAGAGAATGAAAAGAGCGTTTGATATGATTCTTTCTTTTGTTCTGATGATGATTTTGCTCATCCCTATGCTGGTTGTTGCCTTTTTGATTAAGTTAAATTCCAAGGGACCGGTTATTTTCTGGACAAATCGGGTTGGTAGGAATAATCGTATTTTCAAGATGGCTAAATTCAGGACAATGAAAATAGATACTCCTCAAGTAGCCACGCACTTAATGAAAAATCCAGAAGTTTACTTAACCTCAATCGGGGCATTCTTGCGTGCGTACAGTATTGACGAAATTCCACAACTTTTAAATATTCTAAAAGGCGATATGAGTTTTGTTGGACCTCGCCCGGCATTGTTTAATCAGAATGATTTGGTTGAATTACGAACTAAAAAAAATATTCATACCTTGGTTCCGGGGATTACTGGTTGGGCACAGGTAAACGGTAGAGATGATTTGCCAATTCCCGTAAAAGTATCTTTTGAAGAATATTATTTCAATCATCACTCTTTTGTTTTTGATATTTACATTATTCTTTTAACCGCCATAAAAGTTATTAAAAGAGAAGGTGTCCAGCATTGAAAAATGTTATCAAAACAATTGCTTGACAAAATAAAAAGATTATATACAATCATTTCCGTAAACATACATTTTTGTATGTTATCAGAAATATATGAAATTTGAAGAATTCAGGAAAACTGTAAAATGTCTACCTATTATTAAAAATGACTATCTCAAACAACTTAACCGGCATAATCTGTTTTTCAACATTCAGTTGGAAAGATGGGTTAAAAAGGGCTATGTTATTAGTTTAAGAAAAAATTTCTATTTATTAAACAACGAGGATAAGAAAGACAATCCGTCAAAGATGTTTATTGCAAAAGAAATTTATAGTCCTTCATATATCAGTTTGGAATATGCACTTTCAATTTACGGTTTAATTCCAGAAAGAACTATGGATATTACTTCGGTTAGCACAAAAAAAACAAATAAATTTGAAAATAAATTTGGGACTTTTATTTATCAACATATTAAGGAAAACTGCTTCACGGGATTTGTTGAAAAAAAAGACGAAACCGGTTTGGTATATTTTATTGCAACTCCGGAAAAAGCGGTTGCCGATTTTTTATATCTGAATAAGAACAGGTTTGATAAAAATTACAGAGATATTCTTAAAGAATCATTCCGTTTTCAGAATACCGACTCGCTAAATAGAAGGAAGTTTAAATTTTATGTCAAATTATTTTCCAACCAGAAATTGAGTCAAATTGCAGAATGTTTTTTGAAACTTGACGATTTTTAGAGTGAACAAAATGTATGAACTCCTGAAAGAAAAATTTAAAAATGTCGTTGATATAGAAGAAAAAACAAATAAGGTACGGGAATATTTGCAGATTCTTTCATTAAAAATTTTGTTTGACCATAATTTTTTTGATAATTCAGCATTTGTCTGCGGCACAGCATTACGAATTATTTATGATTTGCGGAGATTCAGTGAGGATTTGGATTTCTGTCTAATCAATAAAAAAAACTATTCTTTTGGAAATATTATCGATGTTCTGGGGAAAGAATTAAACCGTTACGGGTTGAAGGTTGAATCTACAAAAAAAGAGAACAATACTGTCAATGTCTGTATGTTGAAATTCACCGATTTACTAAACGAACTTAAAATCAGTAGTATTAAAGGGCAAAAACTTTCAATTAAAATTGAAATTGATACAAATACGCCGCATGGATGGGAAACGATGCTTACACCGATAAACAAATCGTTTATGTTTGCGATTAGACATTTTGACCTATCGTCTTTATATGCCACAAAACTGCATGCATGTTTTTACAGGAAGTATACAAAAGGTCGGGATTTTTATGATCTCGTTTGGTATCTTGGCAAAAAAACTGTTCCTAATTTTAAGTTATTGAATAATGCCATAAAGCAGACGGAAGATAAAAGTTTGAATATCAACAAAAATAATTTCAAAGAATTCTTAAGCAAAAATATTGAAAAAGTGGACTTTAAAGTCATAAAAAAAGATGTAGAACATTTTCTGGAAGACAAAAACGAATTGAAACTTTTGGAAAAGAATATTATTTTGCAATTAGTGGACAGCGTTATATGAACACAAAAAAAATAATTATTAATTTACGAAGGCCTTTGATTGTGCTGTTTCATTTGTGTCTTATTATTATTGCGTATTTTATTGCATTTTATTTGCGGTTTGAGTTCAAACTTTTACCCGAATACTATAATCTCATACTGAGAACCCTGCCGCTTTTGATTATCATAAAACTTCTTTTCTTTTATTTTTTCGGGTTGTTCAGTGGCTTATGGAGATATGTAAGTATTAGTGATTTATGGAATATAATACTTGCCAATTTTCTTTCTGGTTGCGCCTTTGCTTTATCAATATTTTTTTATCATACTTTTGTTGGATATCCTCGCTCCGTCTTTATAATTGATTTTATTTTGTGCACATCTTTTGTAGCAGGTGTGAGATTTTTTACTCGTTTGATAAGAGAGAAATTTAAATCTGAGATATTGATAAGAAAAAAGAATGTTTTGGTTATAGGTGCCGGCCATGCGGGCATAGCGGTTTTGCGTGAATGTCAAAATAATCAACTGGCTGGTTTGGACGTAGTCGGTTTTATTGACGACGATGCTAATAAAAAAGGGCTTTCAATATTTGGTTTAAAAATTTTTGGTGGAAGAAAAATTATACCTGATATCGTCTCAAAATATAGTGTAGAAGAAATAATTTTAGCGATACCGTCTACAAAAGGCGAGGCGATAAGAGATATTCTCTCTTATTGTGAAATGACAGACGCAAGCATAAAAATCGTGCCTGGGTTTGACAAAATAATATCAGGGCACCTCGAAGTGAAGCCGCGTAAGGTTCAACCAGACGACTTATTGGGCAGAGAGTCGGTAAAAATAGATGAAACAAGGATAAGTTCCTATCTAAAAGGTAAACGAGTTTTGGTTACAGGTGCTGGTGGCTCAATCGGTTCGGAGTTGTGTCGTCAGATAGCAAAGTTCTCGCCAGAAATTTTAATTCTTTTAGATAATCATGAAAATTATGTTTATTATCTTGGAGTTGAATTTTTTACCATGAACCCTCAATTAAAATATAAAACAATTATCGGGGATATAAAAGATGTTGGGCTGTTGAGGCATTTATTTTTTATCTACAAACCGGAAGTTGTTTTTCATGCAGCAGCACACAAGCATGTGCCTTTAATGGAAGAAAATCCGATAGCGGCCGTTATGAACAATATCGTTGGTAGTCGCAATCTCATCTATGCTTCACATCACTACAAAGTTGAACGGTTCGTTTTTATTTCTACCGATAAAGCGGTTAATCCAGCGAATGTTATGGGTGCTACAAAAAGAGTAGCAGAAAAGATTTTACAGGCAAAAGCAGGATTCAGCAAAACAAAATTTTTAGCGGTTCGATTTGGTAATGTTCTTGGCTCAACTGGGAGTGTAATCCCCTTGTTTAAAAAACAGATTGAAAACGGAGGTCCAGTAACAGTAACTCATCCAGACGTAAAAAGATATTTTATGAGCATTCCAGAAGCGGCGCAACTTGTATTACAGGCAGGTGCGATGGGTTCTGGTGCTGGCGAAATTTTTATTCTGGATATGGGCGAGCAAATTAAAATTATTGATTTGGCAAAAAACCTTATTGCACTTTCGGGGCTTAAACTGGATATAGATATTTCAATTAAATATGTCGGACTTCGTCCTGGGGAAAAACTTTATGAAGAAATACTTTTAGACAAAGAAAAGGATAAAACTACGAAACATGAAAAAATATATATAACCACCCCAGAAGGCTTGGACCCATCTAAAATTAGGAAAGATATAAGGGAATTGGAATATTTTGCCGTGACGATGGATGAGGAAAAAATCTTAAAAAAACTAAGAGAGATGGTACCAAATTATGTACCCGCGAATTGATAAAAAAAAATACACCGACGTTGTTTTTATACTTCTTATTATTTATGGCGTGAGTACCTCTTTATCTATTGCCGTTACCAATATTATTCTTGGATTATTGATTTTGATTGTTTTAATAAATTTTGTATTGGGAAAGAAATTTTTTTCAACTTGGGAGGGCTTACCGCTACTTTATCTCTATTTTTGGAGGGCATTAAGAGTTTTTTTTAATCTATCAAATTGGGTCAAATATGGAGGGAAATTTTGGGCACATTTACCATATTTTATTATCCCACAACTAAATGTTAAGAAAATAAAAATAATTATTTATTCCACTTTGAGTGTTGCTTCTTTCATTGCGATACTTGGCATTCTACAATATATTTTTAATTTTAATTATCCATTTTTGAAAAACCAACCATTTGTTAATTGCAGATTTATCGGTCTAAATTTCAGAAATGCTTTACATACTGGAGGATATTATAGTATAATAGCAACAGTATCTTTTGTATTTTTTTGTTGCTCAAAAGAAAATACGAAAATAAAAATTTGTTTATTTATTTTAACACTAATTAATTTTGTTGCTATTGGTTTAAACTATTCCAGAACATATTATGTGGCAATTTTAGCTACGGGACTATTGATATTATTGAGAGAAAAAATAAAATGGCTTATTTTTGGAACAGGGTTAGTTTTTCTTTTATTTATTGGTATATTTAAATATTCTTATACCTTGAAAAATAAAGTTACAAGCATATTTGATACAAAAGAAAACCTCAGTAATGTTATGCGTCTATGGATGTGGGGGACAGCGTTGAAAATAATGAAAGAACATCCTATAATCGGTGTCGGTTATGGGAATTGGGAGAAGGAAGTAAAAATATATTTTGAAAATGAAAAAGAGCAATATCCGTTGTTATGGATTATTTCTCGTAGCTATAAGGTAGGCCGTAGCGAAAAAGGTATATTAAACGTATTCAAAAGCCACCCACACAACACATATCTCAATGTTGGTGTTAGCGAGGGCTTGATTGGTTTAATTCTTTTTGTTTTATTTTGGTTTGGCAATTCCATAATGGCGTTTAAGCGTGCACGAATGACCGAAAAAGGCAGTACTACTTATGCATTAAATCTTGCTGTTGGGTATTCTATCATAATGTTGATGATTGCAGGTTTTTTTGAAAATAATTTAACAACCGCACGGATATTATTACCGATTACTTTTTTAATGGGACTGTCGTATACAGACACAGATAAATACAGGGATAATGAAATTATGGAAAAAAAGCGAAAAATGACAATAGAGCGATGAGTAAACTTGTATAGTTATATCAGCACACAATCGCATTATAGTATTACAGACCTCTGGGCAAGAAAGCCCCCGACTTTAGTCGTGGAGAGTGTCAATTCAATATAAAGTGGGTTGTTTGGTAGGTATTGTTCGTGTAGTGAAGCGATTAGGAGAAATAAAAATGAACAAGTATAAATTGGTGCAGATCTGTCTGTGTATATCCGTATTCGTGTTTTATTCGTGTGCAGCTATGTTATGTTCCGAGTCAGAAAGTAGATTTAGTATGGCTCTAACGGACGAAAAAACAGCGGTGTGTTTGCCAGTTGATGGATGGGATATACAATCGCTCACCTCGGAAAGTGATGAGGAGGGAGAGTACGCTGCTATGTATCTTGATAATAATTTTCCTCATCTTTCGTTCTGTAGCAAAAAAGGTGTTGGCTATATGAAATGGACAGGAAATTCGTGGGAGAAACAGTATATTCCCTCTAACGGTGAAATATATAAATTCACATCTATGGTGGTTAGCAATAACTTTCCACATATAGCGTATTACGATTGCACCAACGGTGACTTAAAATATGCTCGATGGACTGGTTCGTCGTGGGATATTCAGGTAGTCGATTCAATAGGTCAAGTCGGTAAATATACCTCTATTGTGATTGATGACGACAATTTTCCACACATAGCATATCACGATTGCACCAACGGTGACTTAAAATATGCTCGATGGGCTGGTTCATCGTGGGATATTCAAACAGTTGATTCGATAGGCATAGTTGGTGAGGATACTTCCATAGCGATTAGTAACAATTTTCCGCATATAGCGTATTACGATACTACTAACGGTGACTTAAAATATGCTCGATGGACTGGTTCGTCGTGGGATATTCAGACGGTCGATTCAACAGATCAAGTTGGCGAATATACATCAATAGTTGTGGATGCAAATAATTATCCACATATTTCGTACTACGGTAATTCCGATCTTAAATATGCTTATTGGTCAGGTTCTGGGTGGAAAATTCAAACTATTGATGCGGAAGGTATTGTTGGGCTTGATACCTTCATAATGTTTGACAAACAAGGACGTCTGCATATTTCTTATTACAATTATTCAAAAAAAGTATTAAAATATGCTGTTACTACGCTAAACAGTAAATAAAAGTAAATTTTAACAATATGGATAATAAATACTTGGTTATAATTCCCACATATAATGAAAAAGAAAATATTGAAAAAATAATTACGCAAGTGATACAACTGGGTTTTTGTGTGTTAGTTATTGATGACAACTCTTCCGACGGGACTGGCGAAATTTTAGATAAATTACGAGCTACAAGCTGTTCTTCCAGCCTTGCAAATGCAACACCAAACATTGGAATTTTTAACAAATTACAAGTCATACATCGTGAAAAAAAATTAGGTCTTGGTACCGCATACATTCGAGGTTTTAAATGGGCATTAGAAGGAGATTTTGATTTTATTTTTACGATGGATGCCGATTTTTCACATAATCCTCAATACTTTTTAGAATTCATAAAAAAACTGGAAGTTTGTGATTTGGTTGTTGGCTCTAGGTATACAAAAGGTGGGGGCAATTCAATGCCTATTCGAAGAAAAATCATATCTCGTCTGGGCAACCTCTATGCAAAAACAATCCTACAAATTCCTATCAGCGATTGCACTTCTGGATTTATGGGTTTTCGCCGCAAAGTGCTTGAAAAAATAAATCTTGACGAGGTAAAATCTGAGGGATACGGATTTTTAGTAGAAATGAAATACAGGATATATAAACTTGGCTATAAAATTTTAGAATGTCCAATATTTTTCTCCGACAGAGTGCAAGGTATTTCAAAAATTTCAAAAAATATTATTTGGGAAGCGATTTTTTTAGTGTGGAAATTAAAGATAAAATATTTATGACGAACAAAAAACGAAAAAATTTGGTAATTGGTGGGACAGAATTTATTCAATTTCTCATAAATCCCATTCCTGATCGCAGGAGTTGAATTAACAGATTGTATCGCAATCCACTTTTTTGTCATTGCGAGATCTTGTCTGTCGTCCCGAGGGAGCGCAGCAACCGAGGGATCCAGTCTTCGTCGTCCATTCGGGGTTTCTCGCAATAACATTGTGATATAGTTTGAAGCAGGAGTTTCTAATGTCTAAAAAAAAATGTATATTGGTTACAGGGGGAGCAGGATTTATTGGTTCAAACATAGCTGATGCATATATTCAGCAAGGCAATAATGTAGTTATTATTGATAATTTATCAACGGGAAAAAAGGAAAATATAAACCCAAAAGCAAAATTTTACAACGCAGATATCAAAGACGAAAAAAAGATTAAACAAATATTTGAAAATGAAAAGCCCGATATTGTAAATCATCATGCTGCACAGATAGACGTAAGAAAATCTGTTGCTAATCCAATTCTTGACGCACAAATAAATATTATTGGTACTATAAATCTTCTTGAAAATGCTGTTAAATGTAAGATAAAAAAATTTATTTTTGCTTCCTCAGGTGGCGTTATGTATGGTGAATGTAAAAAAATTCCTCCGACAGAAAACGAAAAACCCGAGCCACTTTCGCCGTACGGAATAACCAAACATACTATCGAGCATTACTTAAATTATTATTCAGAAATACATGGACTAAAATATGTTGCCTTTCGTTATGGCAATGTTTATGGACCGCGTCAAGATCCACACGGTGAGGCAGGTGTCGTTGCAATTCTCATCAACAGAATTTTATCCAACACAAAAATAAATATTTTTGGCAATGGCGAGCAACTGCGGGATTATGTTTTTGTTTCCGATATTGCTATTGCCAATTTGATTGCACTTAGAAAAGGAGAAAACGAAATTTTTAATATAGGGACAGGCGAAACAAAATCTGTTAACCAACTTTTTTGTGAACTTTCGAAAGTAGCAGGATATTTACAAAAGCCCGTCTACAAACCACATAGGGCAGGCGAGTTATTTAAAAGTTCGCTTAATACAAAAAAGGCAAAAGAAAAACTTGGCTGGTCGGCAAAGATTAAGCTTAACGAGGGTTTAAAGAAAACTTATGAATACTTTAAAACCCGAAACGAATATTTTAAAACCTGAAATAAATACTTTGAAACCCAAATAACACTATCGAACAAAACACTAAATATAATCGAATAAATATTCAGATAAATTCGATTAAAATTCGACATTCATTTGTGTGGGAGAGTAGCGACGATATGAAAGCAATAATTCTAATAGGTGGATTTGGCACACGGCTTAGGCCGTTAACCTGTAGTACTCCAAAACCGTTACTCCCTGTGCTTAACAAACCATTTTCTTTGTATCAAATAGAACTTCTTAAAAAATATGGAATAAAAGACATAATTCTCTGTATGGCATATTTACCGTCGGAATTTAAAAAATATTTTGGTGATGGTAAAAAATTTGGCATAAAAATATTGTATGCGATTGAGAAAACACCTTTAGGGACTGGCGGTGCTATTAAAAATGCTGAAAAATTTGTGAACGGTTCTGTTATTATTTTTAATGGTGATGTATTGACGGAAATTAATTTGAATAAATTCATACAGTTTCACAAGAAAAAAAAATCAAAAGCAACAATTTCGCTTGTCAGTGTTCCAGATCCAACAAGTTTTGGTCTTGTTGAGACAGCAAAAAATGGAAGGGTTTTGCAGTTTTTGGAAAAACCATCACTTAATCAAATTACTTGCGATACTGTTAATGCTGGTACCTACATTTTTGAGCCAGAAATTTTCAAAGAAATGCCATCAAATGTCATTTATTCCGTCGAACGAGAACTGTTTCCAACACTGCTAAATAAAAAAATTCCATTTTATGGTTATGCTTATTCTACTTGCTGGATTGATTTTGGAACTACCGAAAAATATTTACAGATTCATAGTAATTTAATGAATCAAATGAAAAAAAATATTATTGGCAAAAATTCTAAGATAGCAAAAAGTGTAAGAATTTTTGGACATCTTGTTGTAGGCGATAATGCCAAAATATCTGAGAAAACTACAACCTCTGGTAATGTTTGCTTAGGAAACGGTGTTAGAATTGGTGAGGGTTGTTTTCTTTCCGATTGCGTTATTTTAGATAAAACAGTAATAGAAGAGGGTGTTAGAATTGAAAAATCAGTTGTTGGTAAAAATTGTGTTGTAGAAAAACATTCGCATCTTATGGCAGGTTGTGTTATAGGCGATAAAACAGTAGTAAGAATGTATAGTAAACTATAGGAGAATGCGGTGAAAACCGATTACAGCGGCAATCCAAAATCGCTGTCAATGTCAATATGAAGATTGTCAAAAAACCGTGGGGTAAAGAAACATGGTTTGCTCATACAAAAAAATATGTAGGCAAGTTTCTTTTTATTAAAAAAGGGCATCGTTTAAGTAGGCAATATCACAAAATAAAACACGAAACAATCTATACCCTGAAAGGCAAGTATATAATGGAGTTATCCTGTCTCGCGAAATCTTCACTTCGCTCCGAAAAAATAATGAAAGAAGGTTCTGTGATTGTTATCCCGCCTAAAAAAATCCATAGAATGTATGCAAAATTTTGTGATGTAACGTTGTTGGAAGTTTCAACGCCAGAAGTTTGGGATGTTGTTCGGCTGGAAGATGATTATGGAAGAACGCAGATAGTCGCAGATAAAAAATGTAGGTAAACGCAAATTGATTTTGTAAGGATAGAACCTGATGACTTGCTCTAAGAAGGCAGAACCTGTTTTCTTGGTCTTATTCTTTCCGAGCATTACATATGCGACTTTGTCTACTATGTCTATTGCCGTATAGAGGCTGTCCGACAACCTACTCCGCTTTACCGACGACACAGCGTCAGTAAAAAATGATGTGTTGTTTGTTGTCATTAGTTGCCAAATACTGCTATATTTTATAAAAAAATGACTGTTTTACGATTTGTCGGACAGCCTCTATCGCTCGCAATGGCTTTTCACGATTTCCTTGCAATTTCGTCGTTGTTTTCAGTGTCCCATTACATCCTTTTTTTTGTCGTCGTCTCAAAAAACTTTTGCTTTTTCAATGGAGCTAAAATAATCAGCATATGAAAATTAGTGATAATCAGCATATAAAATTCGGTACTGATGGTTGGCGTGGAGTAATTGCAAAGGATTTTACATTTGCAAATATTGAAATAGTTGCCCAAGCGATTGTGGATTATATAAAATCAATGTACAACCAAATAGATTCGTCGCAGATGATGTCCGTGGCGCAGATGAAGGGAACGAATAGTGGAAAAAGTTTTAGCCCTACTAGCCCCACAAGCTCGAAGAATTTTTTATTCTCTACTTCTTGCCCACTATCTCCTGCTGTTATCGTCGGTTATGACAATCGGTTTTTGTCAGAGAAATTTGCGTTGCATACTGCAAAAGTTATTTTTGCAAACGGAATAGATGTGGCAGTTTCACAATCGGCAGCAACCTCTCCATCAGTTTCATTATACTGTAAAAAAAATAATTGTTTTGGTATTATGATAACAGCAAGCCACAATCCGCCTACTTGGAATGGTCTAAAAATAAAACTTCAGTATGGCGGTTCCATTTCGGAAAAAATTATTAACGAAATTTCTAAATTTCTCCTCGTTCGCCAGAATGCTTCATTATTTACAGTTTGGACGAATGGTGAGAAAAATATTCCCATCAGTCCCGTTTTCGCTGAAGCAAAAAAATCCACTTGCAAGAACGATGTAAAAATGGACGCTAATAGTGAAACAAAAAGAGCAGATATTCTTAGTGATTACAAAAAATATCTTAAATTACTTGTCAAATTAAATTCATCATCAAAAATTAAAATCGCAGTTGATTATATGCATGGAAGTGGTTCTGGTATTTTTGAATCCGTTGCAACAAATTTCAAAAAGCAAATGATTATTTTACATAGTCGTCGCGAACCACTGTTTAACAATATCAATCCCGAGCCAATAGAAAAAAATCTTACAGAACTAAAAAAAACAGTATTAGAAAATAAGGTAAATGTGGGTTTTGCTTTTGACGGTGATGCCGATCGCCTTGGTGTTATAGACGATAAGGGCAGATATCTTTCGCCGCACATCGTTTTTCCTTTGATTTTACTGCATCTTATAGAAGGCAGAAAATTAACAGGAAAAGTTGTTCAGGCGATTTCACTTGGGTATCTTTCTGAAAGAATTGCTAAAAAATTTGGACTTCCTTTTGAAGAAGTTCCCGTCGGATTTAAGTATGTTTGCGAAAAAATGTTAACTGAAAATGTTCTGCTCGGCGGCGAAGAATCCGGCGGCTATGGTTGGAAAAATGGTATACCAGAACGGGACGGTATTCTAAATGCACTTTTAATTACCGAGATGCTTTCACAAACGAAAAAAAAACTTTCGCAGTTAGTTGATGATTTACAAAAAAAATTTGGAAAATCATATTATTTAAGAAACGATATAAAACTTTCGGAACCCGTTGACAAACAAAAATTTGTTGAAAACATAGAGGAAAAAATTCGTCCCGTTCCAGCGATTATATCGCAATGCCATTGCAAAAAAGAAGTCCCAATAAAATCGGAACAACCGACGAGGCAACCTCATGGAAATTATTTTGTCAGAGACGAGATTGTCGCAATTCCGCTAAAACAGGATTCGGTAGCAACAGAAAAAAATGGTTCTAACACAACCTCTTCGGCGGGATTAAATTTGCGACGATTCGGGCTTTCAATAAAAGAAATCAGAACTTATGACGGTATAAAAATAGTTTTTGAAGATGATAACTGGCTTTTACTTCGTCCTTCGGGAACAGAGCCGATTTTGAGAACATATTCAGAAACAGATTCACCTGTTAAAACAAAAAAATTACTTGATTTTGCTAAAGAAATTTGTTTTACTATAACAAACACAAAATAAGAGTGAATCTAAAACGCAAAACAGATGCGGGATATTGCACGCACATTTAACGATTATTAGGAGGAGGAAAAATGTTTAGTGGTGATTATGTATTTAGTTCGGAATCTGTGACAGAGGGGCATCCAGATAAGGTTTGTGATCAAATTTCTGATGCGGTATTGGACGAGGTTTTTAGGCAGGATCCGCCGTTGAAAAATAATTTTCAATGTCGAGTTGCCTGTGAGACATACATTACCGTCGGACTTTTAATTGTTGGTGGTGAAATTACTACCAGTGCTTACATTGATGTTCAAAATTTAGCGCGCGGTGTTATCAAAGAAATCGGCTATACGGACATGAAATATGGTTTTAATTATCAAACCTGCGGCATATTAAATGCAATCGGACGCCAATCGCCCGATATTTCACAGGGTGTAAGTAGAAAAGGAAAGAAAATAGGTGCAGGTGACCAAGGGCTTATGATTGGATATGCTTGCAATGAGACGGACGAATTGATGCCACTTCCAATAACGCTTGCCCAAAAACTTACAATGCGACTTGCCGATGTAAGAAAAAAAAATATATTGAAATATATTGGTCCCGACGGTAAATCGCAAATTACGGTAAGATATATTAATGGCAAACCTGTTTCGGTTGAAAAAATAGTTATTTCAACACAACATACAGAAGATTCCGTCGACAAAAAAACAGGAAATCTTGCTGACTGGGCAAGGAAAGATTTAATTGAGACAGTAATACTTCCAACAATCTCCAAAGATCTTCTGAAAAAATTCAATTTCAAAAATGACTGCTATATAAATCCAACAGGAAGATTTGTGATAGGTGGCCCGCAATCAGATACTGGAATGACTGGCAGAAAAATTATTGTTGATACTTATGGCGGGATGGCACCTCATGGTGGCGGTGCATTTTCAGGTAAGGATCCAACGAAAGTTGACCGTTCTGCGTGTTATATGGCAAGATATATTGCAAAAAATATCGTTGCAGCAGGTTTAGCGGAAAAATGCGTAATTCAATTAGCATATGCGATTGGTGTTCCTGATCCAATTTCAATTATGGTTGATTCACTTGGAACTGGTGTAGATGATGCGAAACTTGAAAAAGCGGTAAGAAGAATATTTCCATTAACACCGAGGGGAATAATCGAAACATTAGAACTTCATAAACCAATTTATCAGAAAACTGCTGCATATGGACATTTTGGGAGAGATGAATTTAGGTGGGAGAAAACAGACAAAGCGTCAATGTTGAAGGAAGCAATATTATAACTTAGAACAACTGTGATAATAAAGCGATATGGTGATAAGGTTTTTTTGTGTGAGTATGTTAGTATATTAGTGATTTTGTTTTTTGTAGCAACATAATAAACACGGGGGTACATAATGAATTACGATGTAAAAAATTTGGATTTGTCAAAAGTTGGAAGAGACAGAATTGAGTGGGCTGAACGAGATATGCCAGTTCTTCGTCTTATTAAAGAAAGGTTTTTGAAAGAGAAACCACTCAAAAATATCAGTATTGCTGCATGCCTTCATGTAACAAGTGAGACGGCAAACCTGATGATAACAATGAAAGAAGGTGGTGCAAAAGTTTTTTTATGTGCCTCAAACCCATTATCAACCCAAGATGATGTAGCAGCATCTTTAGTTTCTGATTTTGACATTCCTACCTTCGCAATAAAAGGTGAGGACAATAAAACATATTACAAACATATACAATCTGTTCTTGCTACAAAGCCGCAGATGACCATGGACGATGGTGCCGATCTTGTTAGTACTGTTCACGGTCCGCGGTTCACGGTTCACGGCATCATCGGTGGGACTGAAGAAACGACAACAGGCGTAATACGACTTAAAGCAATGGCAAAAGATGGTGTGTTAAAATATCCAATAATTGCAGTCAACGATGCTCTTACAAAACATCTTTTTGATAATAGATATGGAACTGGGCAATCAACCCTTGACGGAATTATTCGCGCAACAAATGTACTTTTAGCAGGGCGAAATATTGTTGTTGTTGGTTACGGTTGGTGTGGCAGAGGTGTTGCAATGCGAGCCAAGGGAATGGGTGCGAATGTAATAGTAACTGAAATCGATCACCTAAAAGCAATTGAAGCATTGATGGACGGGTTTCAAGTAATGCCGATGGAAGAGGCATCAAAAGTTGGTGATATTTTTGTGACCTTAACGGGCGACATAAATGTTATAGATCGTCAGCATTTTTTGAAAATGAAAAGTGGTGTGATCGTGTGCAACTCTGGACATTTTAATTGCGAAATAAATATATCCGCATTGAAAAAAGAAAGTAAGAAGGTTAGAAAAATGAAAGAGTTTGTTGAAGAATATACATTAAAAAATGGCAGAAAAATTTATATTCTTGCCGAAGGACGATTGATAAATCTTGCGTCTGCTGAGGGGCATCCAGCATCTGTTATGGATATGTCATTTGCCAATCAGTCGCTCGCTGCGGAATATCTTGTGAAAAATGCAGATATCCGTAAATGTCATTGTGAGGAGTCTCGATGCAATCGGGATGACAAAGCGACCTCAACACAGATGAAATTACAAAATCAGGTCTATTCGGTTCCACGGGATATCGACGAAAAAATTGCTCAACTTAAACTCGCATCACTTGGTGCCAAAATAGACAAATTAACACCTGAGCAGAAAAAATATCTTTCAAGTTGGCAAGAAGGCACATAAAAATCAGAGATTGTTGTACAGAAGAATTGTACAAAAAAAGGAGGAGTTATGGATTGGAATATTGTTTTTGTAGAGCCGATTAGGGTTATGTTGGAAAAGTTTGCCAAGTTTGTTCCAGCCTTTGTGGGTTTTTTGGTGGTTATTGTTGTTGGTTGGTTGGTCGCTGCTGCTGTGAAAAAACTCATTATAAGGGCTTTGGTTCTATTGAAATTAGACGTTCTTTCAGGAAAAATTAAATTTTCAGAAATGCTTGAAAAAAGTGGCATCAAATATACACTTTCGGAAATAATAGGTGTTGCTATATACTGGATAATTATTTTTATAACGCTAACAACAGCAATAAATACATTGGGACTTACATCAATTAGTTTAATTACAGATCGTATTATTCTTTTCATCCCAAATATAATTATTGCCATTTTCGTTTTTGTATTAGGATTATTCCTGTCTTTATTTTTAAGTTCCATAGTCGTTACTATGTCGGTTAATGCCGGAGTTTCATATGCAAAACTTCTTGGTAAAATCGCATCAGCGACGGTAATTGTATTTTCTACAATGATCGCATTGGAACAATTAAATATTGCCGCTAGTATAATTAATGCGGTTATAACAATAGTGTTTGCCTCGATAGGACTTGCTTTTGCGATTGCTTTTGGATTAGGCTCCAAAGATGTCGTTGCCAAAATAATGTCCGATGTGGTTGATAAATTAAAGAAAAAATAGAGTGTGTAAATATAGGTTGTTGTAAAATTATGCATACTGAGATAATTTGTATTGGCTCGGAATTACTTATTGGTTTTGTAAATACAGACGGAGCATATATTTCGGAAAAACTTGCAACGATTGGACTGAAAGTTAAACGTGCAATTACCGTTGCTGATGATTTTTCAGAACTTGAAAAAGTATTGTCCGAATCAATAAGTCGTTCCGAGATTATTATCTTAACTGGTGGGCTTGGTCCAACTTTTGACGATATAACCAGAGAAGTTGTTTCAAAAGTAATCGGTAAAAAACTTATTCTAAATAAAGATGTATTAAAAACAATTTCAGGGTTTTTTGAGAAAGCGAAAATAAAAATGCCAGGAGAAAACAAGAAACAGGCATATATTCTCGATGGTGCAGAAGTTATTTCTAATACTTTGGGGACAGCTGTTGGCCAAATTTTAGACATAAACAATAAAATTATAATTCTTCTTCCTGGTCCTCCGAGAGAAATCAAACCGATGTTTGAAACAGCAGTCCTTCCATATCTTAAAGAAAGATTTGAAAAAGGATTATTGAGAATAAAAACTTTACATACTGTTGGGCTTGCCGAATCAGTTGTCGATGAGAAAATCAAAAAAATTGTTGATATTGAGAGAGAAAATGAAGAGATTTCTTTTTCTATCCTTGCGAAACATACCGGTGTTGATATAAAAATTATGGTACAAGGAACCGATGAGATGGGCATAGACAAAACAATTAAAAATTTAAAAATGGAATTTTATGATGTGTTAAAAGACGTTATTTTTGGCGAGGATAACCAAATTCTTGAAAGTGTTGTTGGTGAACTGTTTCTAAAAAAAAGAAAAACATTATCTGTTGCAGAGAGTTGTACTGGTGGGTTGATAATGCATCGTCTTACGAATATTGCTGGGAGTTCAATATATTTTAGGGAAGGAGTTGTAACTTATTCTGATAATAGTAAGAAGCGAATATTGGGTGTTAAAGATGAAACGCTTAATAAATATGGGGCAGTTTCAAGCGAAGTAGCGGTAGAAATGGCTAATGGTATAAAAAAAATGTCGGCGACAAATTTCGGTCTTTCAATAACTGGCATTGCTGGCCCAAAACTGTCGTCTACAGGTAAACCAACCGGTCTTGTTTTTATTGCACTTGCTACTGATACTGAAACGAAGGTTCAACAATTTAATTTTATAGGTTCGAGAGTAGAAATCAAAGATAAGGTTGCAGTTAGTGCCCTTGATATTTTAAGGAAAAGTTTGATGTAATAGAAAATTTGGATATGGTTTGCTCATTACTTGGTTATTACAATATATTCGAAATTGCTTAAACACGGCAGGTGAAATTACATTGTCTATTCTTGCAATTGATTATGGAAAAAAGCGAATAGGGGTTGCAGTTTCATCAACATTTATAGCAACACCCCTTGAACCAATTTTGAAAGATTTAGATAAAGATGTGTTTGCAAAGATTTCTAAAATTATAAAAGAGTATTCTGTTTGCGAAATAGTAATTGGTTTACCTGTTAATATAGATGATACTGAAAATGAAATGACAAAAGAGGTGCGGAGTTTTGCTTGTGAAATTGAAAGAAAATTACAAATTAAAGTTAATTTTGTTGATGAGCGTTTGACGTCACTGGATGCAGAATCTAAATTAGCATTGTTTGAAAAAAATTGGCGTAAAAGAAAGAAAAAAATTGATAGTGCTGCTGCGTGTCTTATTTTGCAAAATTATATAGAGAAAAAATGATAATAGAAAATAAAAAAACAATTATTATTGTTGCTGTGATAGTGGTGATTTTGTCTTTACTTTTTGCATCTGATAAAAAAGAGGTTTTTGTAAAAATTCAAAATGGTTCGACACCGAAACAAGTTGCAAAAATCTTAAAAAATGAAAAAATAATAAAAAGTAGAGATGCGTTTTTAACACTTGTTTGGCTTACGAGAACTGAAAAAAAATTCAAACCAGGAACATACAGACTTAATACAAATATGATGTCGCACACCGTTTTATACAAGATAGTAAAAGGTAATACTTATAAAATAAAGCTTACAATTCCAGAAGGATTTTCTGCAAAAGAAATCGCAGAACTTTTAGAGAAAAAAGGTGTATGTAATAATAAAAAATTTTTAGAGATTGTAAAAAATGAAAAATTGGAAGGTTATCTTTTCCCTGAGACATATTTTTTCGAACCAAATTCTTCCGAGAAAGAAATAATACAAATGCTCAAAAATCAATTTGAAAAAAATTTTAGTAATAATTTTGTAAAAAGGGCAGATGAACTTAAAATGTCGAGGGAGAAAATTGTAATACTTGCATCAATCATAGAGAAAGAGGCAAAAAAAGACGAAGAGAGACCACTTATAGCTGCTGTATTTCATAATCGTCTTAAAAAGGGATGGAATCTCGAATCCTGTGCTACCGTCTTATATGCACGAGGATCGCATGTAAATTTTTTGACATACAAGGATCTAAAAATCGCTTCCCCATTTAATACATACATTCATTCAGGTTTACCGCCTACTCCGATTTGTAGTCCTGGAATTGCTTCTATAAAAGCGGCATTGTATTCTGCTGAAACCTCTGATATGTTTTTTGTCGCAGATGGTTCTGGTACCCACAAATTTTCAAAATATATAGAAGAGCACATAAAAAATAAAAATTTAAAAAAAAGAAAGTTGTGAATCGTGGCTCGTGAATTGTGCATCGGAGTTATGAGTTCATAGTTTGCTTCTCGTATCTGGTGATTATATATGCTTAACAGAATTTTTATTGCTTTAATTTTGATTCCAGTCGTTTTTATTGCCGTATATCTTGGCTATATTCCGTTTCTTATTTTTATCTGCGGAATTTGTTTTCTTGCAGCATTTGAATTCTGGCAATTGGTCTCAAAAATGGGATTTGTTCCTCGGAAAATATTTGGGAATGTATCTATATTTTTGATGCTCATTTCAATATTTTTTAATGGTTCCAAAATTGCCTTCACTGTTTCCAACGAAGTAACATCTCTTATTTTTACACTTGCGTTTTTACTCCTTTTTGTTTATGAAATAATTAAATATGATATTCGCACAGCACTTCCGTCGTTGGCTATTACATTTCTTGGAATTATTTATCTCGGCTGGCTTCCAGGACATTTTTTGCTTTTAAGAGATTTTTGCCCAGATGGCTTTAAATTTACCATACTTCTTCTCGTAAGTGTTTGGGTTGCAGATTCTGCAGCGTATTTTTTCGGCTCAGCATATGGGAGTAGGCAGCTTACTACAATCAGTCCAAAAAAAACCGTAGAAGGGGCTATTGCATCCGTTTTTGCGTCAGTAATTGTAATTTTTTTTGCAAAATTATTTTTTATAAAATTTTTAGAACCAACAGATGTTTTTTTACTTGGTGTTTTAATAAGCATCTCGGCACAATTTGGTGACCTCGCAGAGTCGTTAATAAAACGCTCGGCAGGAGTAAAAGACTCGTCTAACATACTTAAAAATCACGGTGGTATTTTGGATAAGCTTGATAGTTTCGTTTTTGCTGCTCCAATTTTTTACTATTACATAAAATTCTTCGTTCTATAATATTGGGTTTCATGTTGAGATTGTTGAAAATGCAATTCAAGGCGTCGCTATAACACAGTGTCGTTGCAACAAATTATTGCGAGAGCCCGCATGAGGCTGTCCGACAAATCGTAAAACAGTCATTTTTTTATAAAATATAGCAGCATTTGGCAACTAATAACAACAAACAACACATCATTTTTTTACTGACGTTGTGTCGTCGGTAAAGCGGATTATGTTGTCGGACAGCCTCATGACTCGTGGCAATCTCGCCTGTCATCCCGAGGAAGCGTAGCGACTGAGGGATCTCTTCCAGTCGAAACAGAGAGATCTCTCCTTCCAGTCGAGATGACAAGCAGGGGCGAGACACGACGGAACAACCGAGATTGCTTCGCTTCGTTCGCCAATCAGACTGTGTCGCAATCCATCTTTTACCATCTAGTGTTGGATTGCAGTACCATATTTTATCATCAGTTGCTATCTTCTATAAAAATGCAACTTTTTAGCTCATTGCGACACAGT
>JBDRIG010000080.1:0-2249 GCA_043816185.1 Elusimicrobiota bacterium
CAAAAGTTTCAAACTTCATAATTGGTCTTGGTGGCAAACCAATTTCTTTAGAAGACGTTTCATCTATAATGGAAAAAGTCAAGCAAGGTAAAGAAGGCGTTGAGTGGTTGGATTGATCACTTCCTAGCTTTCTTCCACATATCATCAAAAAATGCTTTGTATCTTTCAACAATTCTTTTGGAAACAATTTCGTAGGCTATGTCTTCATCTCCCCATATCACCATTATTATCCTATTTTTGCCTATTGTCATGCCTATAGGCATCGTAAGATTGTGAAATCTTATAGCTGAAAACTTTCCAAGAACGTCTCTCTTTTCATAAAATTCCCTGAGACTGTTGTCTACTATTCCTTTGACGCGAACTTTTTTTAAAACTCTTTTTCTATGATGATTTTGAAAAAAATTCAATACTCTTTTATTGTTCATTTCTTCATTGCTTACACCGAAAAACCCATATTCTTCGCCGCTTTCCATTTCTTCCAATGAATTATTGAATACTGTTTTAATTCCTCTAAAACCTCTGTAAACTTGAGCGTATTCATTATCATGCTTTCCTATTACAGAGTTTATTTGTGGAATTATTTCCTCAAAATCTTTTTTTGTTTTCTCCAGATCGGTTTTTTTGTTGTCAATATAATCAAGAACCGATTTTGGATTGGTGACTTGGAATTTCTTGACATTATTCTCTAAAATAAAACTTACCAATCCTTTTTGGATCAATTTTTCTAAAATCAAATATATTTTTGAACTGGATATCCCTGATTTTTTCATTATGCCGCCACTGGACGATTTTCCCAAGATGGCAAGAGCTTTGTATACGCGTATCTCGCCTTCAGTTAGCCCTATCTCCCTAAGAACATTCCAGTCCATATTTAGAAAATGTTTTTGTTATATATAAATATTTATACGCACTTGTGGGGATACGATATTCATATTACCTTTGTTTCTAAATAAAACCGTTATCATGTTTAAACAATTCATTTAAATTTGCTCGTATGTTTATACGGACAAATACCAGAGAAGTTGGTTAGTTCGTGAATTGCTTAGACTTTATTAAAATGTTCACTTTTACGCGAGACTAATTGTCTTGTGAAATTTAATACGAGGTGTGTTATGAAAAAGCTGATTCTTTCGGTTTTAACCATTCTCTTCATCATCGGATTTTCATCGTCGGTGATGGCGGGTGATCTTCTCGAAATTCGGGGGACGGAGTTAGGAGACGTGTGGATCGTACAGGAACGGTTCACTCTTCGGTTTGATGATGAATTGTTTGCACGATTCGAACATCAGTCCAGTGGTAAAATCGATGACATTTTCACTGGTGACAATTTCAAATTGGCTGTTGGTAAAACCAGCAAATCCAAAGGGTTTACAAACCACACTGCAGGAGTTTTCGGATTTGATGGAGGGAATTTGAAAAATGTTGGTGCAGAGAATCTTCTCTGTACAAAGTCATTTACTAATTTTACTTTACTGACAAAAGATTTTAATAGTGAAACAACTCTTTTTTCTAGTTCTGATTACTTTTTTTCAGATTTTGGAGTCACAGGTGAATTCAAATGTCAAAAGGGTCAGAATACCACCAAAAGGTTCGGTCTTGCCGCAAAATTTGATATACCATCGGGTAATGCTATTGTCCGCTGGTATAAGGGTTTCGATTGCACCAACAAAGTTGTTGTGTGGTTATTTTTTCCAATGAAATGAGGTATGAAAATATGATTATTTTATCATGGATCGCTGTCTTAATAGCCATAACCGGAGTGTTCTGTCTATCCGGTAAAACAAATAGAAGCCGTCTTTTTGGTTTCTATTTGATGATAGGAACCAACATATTTTGGATTGGTCGCGGCTTGTTGATGGAATATAAATTACTAGAACCAACAACGCAATGGCCTATCATAATCCAATTTGTTGTGTTTACGATGTTGGGTGTAAGAGGTATAAATAACAACAAAAATTCCACGCCATGAGGCGCGGGATTTTCTGTTTTATATATCACTTTATAGGGATACAATATAAACTATGCGACAACCTTTAAAAAACCTCCTGCGAATTCTTAATCATGGCTACCATGAGTTGTAGAAAGTGTCCTTACTTTGACGCTAAAGCGAAGATGCCGCTGAAGATTCCTCAGCTGATTGGTTTTTGCAAGCTTCGCGAGAAGTTTGTTGATGAAATGACTATAGGACAGCAGTTCTGCAAGGACAGAGCTACTTTGAATGCGCCGTTAAATTTTAATAATAAATAATA
>JBDRIG010000081.1:0-13436 GCA_043816185.1 Elusimicrobiota bacterium
TTACACCTTTATTATTGGTGTCATTTACAAATTTATATTCGTTTATCTCCACCCGTTTAGCGGGAAGGAAGCGTGTCAAAAGATACTGATTTTTGACAAAGGGGATGCTATTTTCTACTTGACATGCTTTTCCATAGATGATGAACAAAGGTGTTCACAACAACGACTAAGTCCGTAGTTGCAACAAGGTGTCATTGCAGGCGAAGCGAAACAATCTCGAAAACATTTCTCGTCGGAAAGAGATTTCAGCGGCTTTCTTCGAAAGCCTCGCAATAATCAAAAGTAGAGTTATGACATAGTCTGTTTGTTGGGTGATTATTCTTCATGCTGTTTCCAATCTCGGGATGTTTATTCTCAGTTTTTGCGAAATCTCATCCAGATTCCCTGATTCAACGGACTTGGCTTTGAAACCAGAACCAATCAGGTCTTTGATGTACAACTTATTATAAATGAACATAAATACTAAACTACTTAACCCAGAAGTAATCAATGCCAACAGCAACATAACGATTCCCCATTTCCAATCTCCTCTGAAAAACGGAGGGAAAAACACAAAGAAAGACACTGTCCAAGAAAATCCAACCGGCGCTTTTTTGATATGTCCAGTGTTAGGATTTTCAAATACTACTTTTGTGTATGCCATTATATTCTGGTATAATAAAAAGAGTGGGGATTTTTATTAATAATGCTCGCTCTTTTGTATATACTGCCCCCTTTTGTGATATAATTGCTGACTAACGATATTACAAGTTCAATGTGTTAGTGCAACACCGCTGACGCTGGATTGAAAATCTGCTATAGTAGGCAGATATGAAAAAAACATATAAACATTTAACAAAAGCAGAGCGTAAATCAAGTGGCAAGATCAAGAAGTTTTTTTGTTTCTTTTGCTATTATAATTGTCTCATTGGTTGGAATTACATAAATTTTTATTTTTGATTTTTCATTAGATATATCTAACTCGCAATCAACACATTTTGAGTTTTTTTCTTCATCAATAATTATTCCAAGTGCTTCTAATCCTGATAAAATCTTTCTACGTATTATTGGCGATCTTTCACCAATTGCTGCTGAAAAGATAATATAATCACATCCATTGAGAACGCCGATATAAGATGAAATATATTTTTTTACTCTATAGCAAAACATTTCAATTGCAAGTGTTGCTTGCTTGTCCGCTTCCTCCGATTTTTTTATAATTGCCCTCATATCGCTACTTATTTGTGATATTCCTAAAAGTCCGCTTTGTCTGTTCAATATTGTTTGTATATCACCAATCTTCATCGATTCTTTTGACACAAGATAAAGAGGAATAGATGCATCTATATCGCCGCATCTTGAACCCATCATAAGCCCTTCGAGAGGCGTAAACCCCATTGATGTCTCAATTGATTTGCCATACTTTACAGCAGTTATGCTTGCACCGTTTCCAAGATGACAGTTGATGGTTTTAAGTTTTTCTGTTGGTATTTTTGTAATTTCAGAAAGTCGCTCGGCTATATATTGGTTAGAAATACCGTGAAAACCATATTTTCTAATACCAAATTGTTGATAAAATCTATACGGGAGTGCATATAGGTAGGCAAACTCTGGAATTGTTTGATGGAACGCTGTGTCAAAAACTGCCACCTGCTTAACACGAGGGAGAAGTTTCTTGATCGCCAAAATTCCTTTTACATTATGAGGATTGTGAAGAGGTGCAATATCGTAACATTTTTCAAGATTTTCTATTACCGATTGGTCAATAATTACTGGTTTTGTAAAATATTCACCACCATGAACTATACGATGCCCAACTGCTGAAATTTCAAACACATTTTTGATAATTCTGTTTTCAGGTAAAATAAGAATCTTTAGTATTTCGCTAATTGCTTCTGTATGGTCTGTGGCATCTATCGGTTTTTTTATGTTATTAAAAAAACTATCACTATCAAAGACCTTGTTTTCTATAACATCATTTTTATCAGGTGCTAAATTGTTTTCTCCGACAGAATTGTTTTTCTGCTGGTAATTTTTCTGCCAATGATAAAGCATTGAAGATTGTGCTCCAATTGCTTCAATCTGTCCTTTAGCAAGAGTAGAATATCCTTCCTTGTCAATATTGCATAATTCATATTTTACTGACGAAGACCCACTGTTTAATACTAGAATTTTCACCCAATCACCTGCTTAAAGCCCAAAGGACTTTGGTTTTTTGTTAAAGCACATTTTTTAAATAAAAATTTCATTTTAAATTGTATTTTAGCGTTCTTATGTAGTTTTATTTGTATATATTCTGTGTTTTATATATACCGTCACAGAACATATCATTAGCCAACAATCAGGCGGTGGAATTATTTTTGCAACTCTCGCCAATCGCCGTCATCAAAACTGTAAACTTCTGATTTGTTAAAGAAATAACTTATTTCAAGTTCGGAGGTTTCTGGTGAGTCGGATGCGTGGATTATATTTCTTCTATCATTTAGACCATATAGATTTCTAATGGTTCCTGCTTGTGCTTTTTTTGAGTCGGTATTACCTATTATCTTTCTAACATCACTTATTGCGTTTTTTCCTTCTAATATGCATAGAACGACTGGTGCAGATAACATAAATTCTTTGTACGGTTCCCAAAAAAATTTTTCCCTGTGCGATGTATAAAATTCATTATACATTTTTTCTGTAAATTTTAGCATTTTTAATGCAACCGCCTTAAATCCTGCTTCTTCAAATTTTGAGAGTATTCTCCCTACCAATTTTTTGCATACTCCGTCGGGTTTTATAATAACGAGTGTTTTTTCCATATATCAATATATCAACTGCATTTCAATTTTTTTATTATCTCGTCAGCCATTTCGGAAGTTTTCGCAAACCCTCCTAAATCGTAAGTTACAACTTTCCTTTCTGCAATTACTTTTTTAACAGCATTTTCTAATTTTTCCGCTGCCTTTTCTTCGCCAATATATTGAAGCATTAAAGCACCAGATAAAATCATCGCTGTTGGATTAACTTTATTTAAACCTTTATACTTTGGTGCAGAACCATGAACGGGCTCAAAAAGTGCAATACCCTCTCCAATATTTGCACCTGGAGCAATTCCTAACCCACCAATAAGTCCCGCACACAAATCTGAAATAATATCGCCATAAAGATTGGGGAGAACGAGCACGTCGTAGAGTTGTGGCTTTTGCACTAATTGCATACACATATTGTCCACAAGTCGTTCCTCGTATTTAATATCGGTGTATCTTTTTGCAACTTCGCTGGCGACACTCAGAAAAAGACCGTCGGTAAATTTCATTATATTTGCTTTTGTAACAACCGTAACTTTTTTTCTTTTGTTTTTCACAGCATATTCAAACGCAAATTTTACAATTCTTTCAGACGCAAATTTGGAAATTGGTTTTATACTTATAGCAGAATTATCTCTGATTTTTCCAGACGATAGTTCGATTATTTTTTTTGATTCTTCAGAGCATGGCGGAAACTCAACCCCCGCATATAAATCCTCAGTATTTTCCCTTACAACTACAAGATCTATATTTTCATATTTTGATTTTACGCCTTTATACGATTTGCAAGGACGTAGACAAGCATACAAATCAAGCTCTTTCCTTAACGCAACATTTATAGAACGAAAACCACTACCAATTGGTGTTGTAATGGGTCCTTTTATCGCAACCTTATTTTTTCTTATCGACGCAAGAACATTTTCTGGAAGAGGTGTACCATATTTTTCTATGATATCACTTCCAGCAAAAACAGTTTCCCAATCAATTTTTACGCCCGTTGCATCGAGGACCTTTTTTGTTTCCTCTGCAATTTCCGGTCCAGTTCCATCGCCAGGTATGATAGTAATTTTATAACTCATAAATTTTAGTTGTGCATACTTAAAGGTGTGAAAAAATTTGCAATAACTCCTTTATATCCATTGTGGTTGTTTCTTTTTCTCCATATAATCTTACGGCAACTTTGTTTGACGATTGTTCTTTTTCCCCCAAAATTAAAAGGTACGGGACTTTTTCCATCTGTGCTTCGCGGATTTTGTAATTTAATTTTTCATTTCTTGCATCAATTTCAATCCGCAAATTTCCAAGTCCATTTTTTACTTTTTTTGCATATTCAATTTGTGCATCCGCTATCGGTAAAATTTTTATCTGAACAGGTGCCAACCAGAAAGGGAACGCTCCGCCATAATGTTCAATCAAAACACCGAAAAATCTTTCTAATGAACCAAAAATCGCACGGTGAACCATAATTACTTTTTCGTCTTTACCTTCGGAATTTCGAAATGTAATACCAAACCTTTCTGGAAGATTAAAATCAAACTGAATTGTAGAACACTGCCAACTTCTGCCTAAAACATCTTTTACTTTTAGGTCGATTTTTGGTCCGTAAAATGCGCCACCACCTTCATCAATCTCGTATTTGTAACCAGTTTTTTCAAGTGTTTCTTTAAGAGATGTTGTGGCTAAATCCCATTTCTCAATTTCTCCAACATACTTTTCTGGACGGGTTGCAAGAAAAATTTCAAACTCTGAAAATCCAAATTTTTTCAGAAAATTTATTGTAAAATTAAAAATGGAAACTATTTCATCCTTAACCTGTTCTTTGGTACAAAAAATATGTGCATCGTCAATAGTAAATCCGCGAACCCTCATGAGTCCGTGCAGAACACCCGACAATTCGTGGCGATAAACAGCACCCATTTCAGCAAAACGGATGGGAAGTTCCTTGTAAGAATGAAGTTTTGTTTTGAAAATCAGAATATGCCCAGGGCAGTTCATTGGCTTAACCCTGAAAGGCTTTCCGTCAATATCCATTGGTGAATAAATCATATCGGAATATTTTTCAAGATGACCACTGATTTTGTAAATTTCTTCGCTCGCTATGTGAGGTGTGTAAACAATTTGATAATCGTTTTTTGAGTGCTCTTTTTTCCAAAAATCCTCAAGTATCTGACGAACAATTGCACCTTTCGGATGCCAGTGAACTAAACCAGCACCGATTTCTTCGTGCATAGAAAATAAATCCAACGATTTTCCAAGCACACGATGATCTCTTTTTTTTGCTTCTTCAAGTTTTTTTAGATACTGTGTGAGTTCTTCTTCTGCCGAAAAAACGGTTCCATAAATTCTCTGAAGCATTTTGTTTTTTTCATTGCCACGCCAATACGCGCCAGCAATCGACAAAAGTTTGAAATGCTTTATTTCCTTCGTATTTTCAAGATGTGGACCACGACATAAATCGATAAAAGTACTCTGTTGATAAAACGAAACATTTTCGTCCGTTATATCATTTATCAATTCAATTTTGTACGGCTCATTTTTTTTTCTGAAAAATTCAATCGCATCTTTTTTGGATATCTCTGTCTTAATAAATTTATGATTACCTGCAACGATTTCTTTCATCCTGTTTTCTATTTTTTCGAGGTCTTCTGGGGTAAATGGTTTAGAAGTGTCGAAGTCATAATAAAAACCATCTTCTATGGTAGGACCTATTGCAAGTTTTACGTCAACAAAAAGTTCACAAACTGCCTGTGCCATTATGTGGCTGGTTGAATGACGGAGTATTTCAAAATCAATATTTGCATTTTTATCGCTCACTATTTTCTACTCCTTATTTAATTATTCAATTGGCAGAAAACGAAAAATAATTCTTTTGTATTTTTTATGATTTATGGTTTGCGATTAACGATTTAGGGCTTACGCTTTATAATTCGCGGTTCACGATTTACACGTTTAGGACTTATGATTTCCTCGTCCGAGCTTTACTTGGGCGGTACAGGATTCGAACCTGTGACCCCTTGCGTGTCGAGCAAGTACTCTAACCAACTGAGCTAACCGCCCATCAATATCAATCGATGACTGAGGATTGAGAATTAGAAATTTGTTTTGTCTCTCGGTTCTCTATTTTTAATAAGCGGGAGACGGGGCTCGAACCCGCGACCTTCTCGTTGGCAACGAGACATTCTACCACTGAACTACTCCCGCATTTACGACGAGATTGAATATCCAAAGTTAAAAATCGGTGCTAAATATTTTAATTTTCTTATTTTTAATTCTCTGTCTTTCTTGCTGGGGACGAGACTTTTCTTGATAGAGACGAAACTTTTCCTGCTGGGGATGAGACTTTTCTTGATAGAGACGAAACTTTTCCTGCTGGGAGCGGGACTTGAACCCGCATTCCTTACGGAACACGCCCCTCAAACGTGCGCGTATGCCAATTCCGCCACCCCAGCATAAAAAAATCAATCCACAAGTTGAGAATTGAAATTTAAGAATTATAAGAGGCAATCGAGGGTTGAAGATTAAGAGATTGTCTGTTCTCACATTCTTGCTTTATTAAGTAGACCTGTGATAAAGCAAAACAGTGGAGAAAGATTTAATAAATCAAAAATCTTTAATTCTTACATCACTATTGCGGTTGTGTTTGTACAGGTGTCATCGGAATTCTTTCAACCAAAGACCTCATTTTTAATCTCGAACCGAATGCTGTCAAAAGTAACGATGTTACCATAAAAACAATGGCCATTGTTGTTGTAGCTTTTTTTATGATGATAGGTGTAGTGTTGCCACCAAACACGGCTTCGTTCCCACCTCCACCAAAAAGCCCTGAAAAACCAGCATTCTTTCCAACCTGCAAAAGTACAACCAAAATTAAACCACAACTTACGATAATGTGAATAATCAAAATAAATCCATACATAATAAAATCAGTGGATAGAGGATGAATTATGAATAATGAATTATTCATAATTCGTTTCTTTCATTTATTCTTCGCCTTTTTTGTCCTCTATCCCTATCCTCCACCCCCTCTATGCTCCGTATTTTAGTAATTTACCTGCATTTGAAAGTGCTAATGATATAACATCACGCGCATTTATCCGACCCAAACCACCAGCAATACAATCAATTTCCGTGAACCTTTCAACCTTATCAAATCTACATTTTTTTGAATAAATCAGAACTGGAACAGGATGCCACGAGTGTCCAGAATGTACCGCAGGCGTTGAATGATCACCTGTGATTATTATAACATCAGAATTCAGATTTGTCAACAATGGAATTAAGGTGTCAACCTGCTCGATTACCTTTACTTTTCTCTGAAAATCTCCATCTTCACCAGAAGAATCTGTCTGTTTTATATGAAAATAAAAAAAATCATAATTGGAAAAATTCGTTTTCAATGTTTCAAATTCCGACTCAATCGTGCCACCAGCATTTAGGACTTCCATTCCACAAAGCCGAGCAAGCCCTCTATACATCGGATAGATTGCTATGCATGCAGGCGTAAGTTTGTAGACATCTTGAAATTTTGGAAGATTTACCATTTTTGAAAACCCTCGTAATAAAATCATATTTGCTTTATGTTCATTTTTACTGTCTATCACTTCGCTTTGGCAGGTGGAAAGAATCTGTTCAGCTTTTTTTATAAATTTATTAGCAATTTTTGCAGAATTTTCGGCCGACTTATCTGTTGTCACCACTTCAAGTGGTTTTAGACCTTCTTTTTGCGGGTCACTGTCTAAAAGTTTATCGGAAAGGTTTTGTCCTCTGAAAATCACTGAAAACCTGTGCTCTTTTACTGGCATTACAAAAATTTTTACACCGTCAATTTCCATACCGTCAAGTTTTTTACACAATGCAATATTTTTTTCTGTTGGAATTCGCCCTGCCCTTCTATCGGTAATTACTCCACTATCATCGACTGTACAAAAATTTCCTCGCGCCGCTAAATCACCAGATATGAACTCAAAATCAATTCCAAGCGTGTCCAAAAGTCCACGACCAATTTCGTATTTTAATGGATCATACCCGAAAAGCGAGAGGTGTGCTGGGCCGCTTCCAGGGGTAATGCCTGCTGAAATCGGATCGGATAATCCACAAATGGATTTTTTTGCAAGTGCATCCATATTCGGATGGTTCGCCATTTCAAGTTCCGTTTTACCAGATTCATTCTGACAACCACCAAGCCCATCCATTACGATTAAAACTATTTTGCTGTCCGTTTTCGTCGCCAACTTTTTTATAAATTCTTGTTCAATCATAATATTTCCTTACCTTCTCCTCATTTGATTAAAATGTTGTACCCGTTGCTGTGCTCTTTGCACAATATTTTTACTAAACGGGTAATCCTTGATTATTCTTATGTATGATTCTCTCGCTCTTCTGATGTCACCCTCAGATTCACTCGCTCTTCCTATAATAAACAATGCGTGTGCTGCTATAAGCGGTTTATTTTGATTATTGTGAAAAACATTTTTTGCTTCATTTATAGCATCCTTGTATCGTCTCTCTTTCAACGAACGATAACTTTGTTTTAGTTGTGGTGGAATAGAAACAGCAGAATCTCCCTCTATTTCCGAACCTGCTCTTGCCCTCGCTCTTGGCCCAATTTCAATTATTTCCGACTCTGATGGTTGTGGCGATGACATTCCATGCTCTATTTCTTCCACTGGTAATTGTTGTGGTTTTTCTTCCGGCGTTCCAGATATTGATGGTTGTTCTGTTTCAGTATAAGGTTCATCTTTCCAAGTTTTTTTTATTTTTTTAGATACTGCCACTAATATATCGCCTGTCTCTATTTTTATAACTCTGGTATTGATATCAACTTTTTTTGTTTTTTTCGAATTTCTACGTTCGCTTTCTTCTATCAGAACTCCTGTTACTATTGCATCGACACCTAAAATCTTGCCCAACTCTTTTGTTGTCTCTTGGTCAATAATACCTGATTTTCCAAGTTTCATTTCATCCATAATTTTATTTAGCAATGTTCTTTCTACAACCTGCAGTTTTCCTCGTTCTACAATTTTTGTTGTTAGATATTCGGCGACTATTGTTGAACCGGGTGATCTTCTACCGTCGTAATATTGAAACGGTAGAATGGCAATTTTTTTATTTGTTAATTGTTTTGCACTTTTTGATATTTTTTTAGCAAGGTAATTGTAAGTGTCAGCAAAACTGAAAGATGCACCGAAAAACAACAACCCAATTATTAAAACAATTTTTCTCATTTTACAACTCCTTTAATATCACATTTATACCATTGCCAGAATAACAGTATAATTCTTACCGTAAATTTTTGCACACTTAGGACAAGCCGTGTACCAGAAATACATTTTTTTTATTTCTTTACCTTTTGATTTAACATAACAATCCATTTCTTTCGCCCACTTCCCTGCATTTTGATAAGAACCTTCGAAAACTTTGGTTAGAAAATTACCGGAGATTTTCTCGTTTTGTGCATCAGAAACTTCTTTGTCAACAGCGATATAAAGGTCAGAACACCAGAGTGATTTTTCGTCCGATAGCATAATGTTTTGCGAATTGTCCGTGCCTGCAAACTTAATTTTTTCAATATTTCTTACGATAACCTTTCCGAAATTGAGCGGAATATGAAAAAAACTTTTGACTGAATCTTTAATAAATAATTTGTCTTTCCAAGTTATTTCTTTATTATCCCACGACTCCGGATTAAACTTCGGACAACACCCTGTCTCCATTTTTTCATCCATATCAACACCCCCTATTATTTTATTTTTTTCTGTCTTTTGAATGCTTCTATAACAGCATTTTTAATTTTTTGTTGTATCTTCATTTTGAGCGGAGAATAATTCTTCCCCATATTTATGGATTATTTTTTCAATTTCTTTACTGCTTTTTGAGGTTAAAAACCCCGCTCCGACCTCCTTTCTAATCGCATAAACAATTTGAGCAACCATTTCATTTAATGTAAGTTGTACCCATTCTCTAATTGCCATGAAAATACCCTCTAATTTCAAAACTTTAATTTCAACTGTTTTTGATATACATTTATTCTTTTTTCTGAAAGTTTTACATATTCTTTGTTTGTTTCAAAGCCAATATATTTTCTATCGGATTTTAATGCCGAGATTGCTGTTGTACCACTTCCTATAAATGGATCCAAAATAATATCTTCCTTAAAAGTGTATAATTGAATAAGACGATACGGTAATTCTTCCGGAAACGGCGCAGGATGACCAATCCTTTTTGCCGACTCGGTATTCATCGTCCAAACCGATTTCGTCCATTCCATAAACTGTTCTTTCGTAATAGTATTTTTATGATTTTCGGTATTTCTTTTATATTCGCCTTTTGAAAAAATTAAAATATATTCGTGTACATCACGCAACACGGGATTGGATGCTGACTGCCAACTTCCCTAAGCCATTGAAGTCCCTGCACTTGAGCCCTTATTCCAGATTATTTCTCCTCTCATATTAAAACCGATTTTTAACATTATTTTTATTCGAATTGCAAAGCCAACTTCTTCAAAAATTCCTGCTCTGTCGTTCTTATTTCTCCGCATTTATGTCTTTCAAGATACTTTTTATTTTAGGTTTTACTTCAACAATATCTTTTTTTATAACTTTCCAAAGTATTTCAGTATCCGCACCCGAATAATCGTGAATTAATTTATCACGCATCCCTGCCATACCTTTCCAATTCACATTGCTATATTTTTGTCTAATTGATGCGGGAATGTTCTTTGTGTCTTCTCCAATAATTTCAAGTTTTCTTACAACAGCACTGACTGTTTTATCATCTTTCAAAAAATCTTCATAACATATCCCCAAAACAAATTCTTCAATTTTATTTATGCTATCCCAAATATCATTAATAAAAATTTTATAATTTCTTTTCACTTTCATATAAATACGGTTTCCTCTAATATATTATCCCGTAATTCAACTCTTAATGCTTTTTTTCTAACAAGATCTACTTTAGTCTTTAAAACTTTTTGCAGATAATCTTCCAAATCCATAAATTTGAAAATTCCTGGTATTTTACTAAATTCAACAAGTATATCTATATCACTTCTTTTCCTCGCTTCATTGTGAACGAACGAACCAAAAATACCGATTTCCTTGACACCGAATTTACTTTTCAAAATCGGCTTATTTTTTTTAAGAATTTGTTTTGCCTCATTTAAGGTTTTCATAAACCATTATCCCAAATCATCCCCGACTTATCATAAATTAGTATATCAATTATTTTTTATTTAAAGCAATCTAACAAAACCAACTACAGATTGTTATATGTTGGCTAACAGTTATGCGATGCAGCATTAATTTTATTCTTTAGTAGTTTTTCCAAAAGCCATTTTTAATAAATTTACAATTAAATCCCTGTTTTCCGATAAATCTTGCTTTGAAATTCTTATTCTATATCTATTCCATTTATTATCATATTCCATTAAGTCTAATTCCGCATCTTCTATTAATTTATCTATTTCGTTTGTTTGTTCTAATCTTATTTCCATTGTTGTGTTTGTTTTTTTAGGTCTAAATATTACAAAATTATCTGGTTGTCCGTCCTTTGCAAGTCCTATATAAAACTTATTATATTTAAGTTCATATCCGATAGTAAATTCATTTATCAACCCGACTAATTCATCTGCTAAAGCAACTGTTTTTGAAGTTCTTCTTTTTTCCCAATAATTTCTATCAGTTACTTCTTTAATTTCATCTTCTTCAACCATGCCTAAACTAATCTCATTCAAAACAGTGGTGAAAGTTAGCCAGTGATCATTAGCATTTTTGTAAGCTTCCATTTTCATAGCAATCAATGGGATTGAACCATTAAAAATGTTTATTACATTTAAGAATCTATTTGTTATGTCTTCGGCAATTATAACAGCACAATGATCATATTGCGGGTATCTTTTTTTCTCTATATCCCAATATTCAATTGTTCTAATAATGTGACTTTCATCTACTTTTCCAAGCTGGATTTCAACTTCGTATCTTCTTTCCGAATCAGAATCTTGTAATAATAAATCTAATCTGCCAGCTTTATGGTGAATTCTTTCCGTGTCCTTTAATATTAAATCGCCCAAACCTAAAATAGACGGGTCATTTGCAATAATTGTTTGCACCCATTTCTCATTTAAGACAGGGTGGTTTAATAGATTAACTTTTTCTGGTCTAATTAGATTTATTTTGTCATTCATATTTATTTCTCTTTCAATGCGGCTATGCCGGGGAGTTCGATGCCTTCAAGAAATTCCAGCGAGGCTCCGCCACCGGTAGAGATATGAGAAACCTTATCTGCAACACCAGCTTTTTTTACCGCCGATACACTGTCGCCGCCACCGATAATTGAAATTGCACCATTTGATGTTGCCTCTGCGATTGCTTTAACAATTGCGTTTGTTCCTACGGCAAACCTGTCAATTTCAAAAACACCCATCGGGCCGTTTAGGATAATCGTCTTCGCCGATTTGATAACACTGCTATATTTCGTTATGGTCGCCGAACCAATGTCCACACCGAGCCAACCGTCTTTTATTTCAGTGCTTTTTGTTTCTTCAACGGTTGCATCTGGATTCACTTTGTCGGCTATAATATGGTCGGTGGGCAACAAAAATTGTATTTTTGAAGTTTTTTTAAGAAGCTCTTTAGCGAGATCAAGTTTGTCGTTTTCAACGAGCGAGTTTCCGACGGAAGTTCCAATTGCTTTCAAAAAAGTATACGCCATCGCACCACCAATTAAAATTGAATCTACTTTTGTTGAAAGGTTTTTAATCACTCCGATTTTGTCTGAGACCTTAGCACCGCCCAGAATTGCAATAAAAGGTCTCGCAGGATTTTGAAGTGCATCGCCAAGATATTTTATTTCTTTTTCAAGCAGAAAACCTGCTGTCGACGGTAAAAACTTATTTACTCCGGCAGTTGATGCGTGGGCACGGTGAACAGTGCCGAATGCATCTTGAACAAAAAATTCCGCCAGTTCCGAAAGTTGCTTAGCAAACTGCTCGTCATTTTTTTCCTCTTCTTGATGAAATCGCAGGTTTTCAAGAAGCAAAATTTCCTTCGGCTGCAAGTCGGTGGCAAGTTTTTTTATTTCATCACCAATACAATCCGTCGCGAATTTAACATCTTGCTTCAAAAGTTCTGATAACCGCTTTGCAACCGGTTTCAACGAAAACTCTGGCGACACTTTTCCTTTCGGTCTGCCCAAATGGGAGCACAAAATAATTTTGCAGTTCTGTTCAAGCAGATATTTTATCGTCGGGAGTGATTCTTTTATCCGCGTGTCATCGGTTATGCTCTGCGATTTATCAAGGGGCACATTGTAGTCAACCCGCACCAGAACCTTTTTACATTTCAAATCAACATCACGAATAGTAAGTTTAAGCATAAAAAAACACCTCCTCCTTTTACCGGGAAGCGAAACAAGAAGTTTCTGCAGAGCCTCAATTTGCGACTTATTCGTTCCAGGAGCAAATTGCAGAGCGAGTTCTGACGAGCGTCTCAAAGAAACTTATTCCCGAGCGCCCTTTAATGCCTTTCACCTTATATCATCGCAGAGCGAGGGGGTTGCTGAGAGGAACCTCACGGAGCACCGCATACACTATTATTTTTCACCTTATGACTTTTAGCGGTGCGAGTGAGAGCCCGCCCTCAAAGGCGAGGCGTTTCCGCGAAGCAA
>JBDRIG010000082.1:0-25387 GCA_043816185.1 Elusimicrobiota bacterium
ACCGGGGTTAAAGTCCGGTGTATATATTATACACCACTTTTGATCGTTTGAAAAGATCACAAAAGGTCTGCGCTTTTATGCGTTACTTTATGACCTCCCCGGAAGGAAGCTTGCTTTTCCATTATACCATTGCGAGCGAAGTAGGTTTGGTAGTGAACGGTCTTCAGACCGTTCATATCTTGTGTTTGCTGTAGTAAAATTTCGCTCTGCTTTTTTAGAGAGCAAAAAGGAGGTTCAAAGTATGAGAAGTATGTTTTTTTTAATGTTTTTTTGTTTGCTATGTGTTGGTGTTGGCCATGCGCAATCGTTAGATACAAAGTCTAACGAAATTGTAGATGGGAAGTTGATATTTGGAATTGAAGCAGGCACAATATTCAACCAGGAATTAGAGGTAAAAGAAAATCCAACCATGACGGTAGCAGAAACTTTGTATGATACGGTGGAATCAATAACTACTACAAAAAATTATGACTACTTCTACCACAATCAAACAGATGTATGGGGAGACTCAATAACAACAACTAATTCTTGGGAAGATATACAGAATAAGGCCAATCTTTTACTGTTAAAGTGTGGATACGCGATTACGGAAAAAATTGAAGCAGCGATTAAATTAGGTGTTGGCGATAAACGAATATACTACACCGAAAAAACAATAACAAAATACAGAAGCACCTCACTCTTAGATAATTATGACGAGAATACTGTATCAACCACAAAAATTAACAATTTCCCGCAGGATTTTGGCTATGGCTTAGAAATAAAAGGTGATTTATATAGAACCGATAATTTTCAAGTCCGACTTGGCGCTCAGGTTTATCAGCAAAAAAACAAGACCGATCTATCTGATTGTTATTCTGTTGAAAAATCTACCATGGGCGTTGTTAATGAAATACTCTTGGATAGGTATAGTTTGGATACTGAGGAATTTATATACCAAATATCTCTTAACTGTGACTGCGATTTAGGGTATGATTATATTAAACCGTATTTTGGGTTTGCGATTGTTGATGGGAATATTAAATTTAAACGAGAAGAGTATTTTGATGAAAAATATTATACAGACGGTGTATTTACTGACGGAGTAAAAGAAGAAACAACAGTTGAAGCAGAACTGAAACCAAAAAATAATTTCACTCTAATTTTAGGACTTAATTTTCCGTTTGATGAATCGGGCGGCATAAATGTGGAATGTAAATTGTTAGGCGAGACAGCAATATCTATTGGTAGTAATGTAAAGTTTTGAAGACAACGGGATTTGAAAACAACTGGAATGATTTTTTGACCTATATAGTGTCTTGACAGAATAATTTAAGTTTTGTATAATCCATGTGTAAAAAAGAGTGGCTAAAAACCACTTTTTCTTTTTGTGGGAATATAGATTATGCAGATAAGAATAAAGATTGTGCGGATATAAAAAATAATTTGTGTAATCGGCGTTTAGTATGAAAGAAAAGATTCTTGAAATAATAAAAGAGGATATTGAAAAAGAAGGTTTTGAAATTATTGAGATAAAAATATCACGTCTGCATGGAAAAACCAATATCCGCGTATTTATTGACAAACTAAGCAAAATTATTCCACCACCTGCTTCCACGACGATAGACGTGACTTTGCCGCGTAATCAAGTGGATGGGGTTACGATTTCTGATTGCGAAAAAGTAACTGATATTATCAATTTTCTTTTAGATGGAAACGATTTGAATTTTTCAAATTACGTAATTGAGGTTTCATCGCCAGGGATTGACAGGCCGTTGGTATCTGAAAACGATTTTGCAAAAAACGTAGGAAAAATTGTTATGATAGTTTTGTCTGAACCTCTTTGCGATATAAAAAGTTATATTGAAGGAAAAATAATTTCTGTAAAAAGTGAGATAGTAACAATTTTAGATATTAAAAATAATAAAAAAAGTATACCATTAGAAAAAATATCAAAAGCAAAACTCAAAATTGAAATATAGGGAGCAGCGATAAGCAATAAGGATTAAAAAAAGACAAAAAAATTTAATCTTTAAAGTGAAACAACTTAATCCTGATTTTATATGGCCGAACAAACTATTGAATTTTTACCAATACTTGAACAAATCGAGAGAGAAAAAGGTATAAAAAAAGCTGATTTATTAAAAACGATTGAAATTGCACTTATGTCTGCATTTAGAAAACATGAGGGCAATAAAAATCTTAATTTGGAAGTACATATCGATGAAAGCACTGGAAAAATCAAAGCGTATCAGGTAAAAAAAATTGTCGAAAAAATAGTAGATGCAGCAACTGAAATTTCACTTGAAGATGCGCTCATATTAAAGCCAAAAGTAAGTCTTGATATGAATTTGAAATTTGAGATTGTTATAAACGATTTTGGTCGTATTGCAGCACAAACAGCAAAACAAGTTATAATACAAAAAATAAGAGAAATTGAAAAAGATAATCTTTTTATCGAGCATACGTCTAAAGTTGGTCAGATATTAAATGGAATGGTTTATAAATTTATTGGCAAAAATATAATACTCGATATGGGAAAAAGCGAATCAATATTACCTGTATACGAACAGTGCCCGAGGGAAAAATTTAATATCGGTGATCGATTGAAAGTGTACGTTCTTAAAGTTGAAAAAACTTCTCGCGGCCCGCAAATGGTAGTTTCCCGTCTTCATCCTGAGTTGATAAAAAACCTTTTTCGCTTGGAAGTTCCAGAAATTTACGACAATACTGTTGAGATAAAAAATATTGTAAGAGAACCTTTTTCGAGAATAAAAGTTGCCGTACTATCGCACAATATAAAAGTTGATGCAATTGGTTCTTGTGTTGGAGTGAAAGGTATAAGAATAAAGTCAATTATCCAAGAATTACAGGGCGCAAGAATTGATATGGTTACTTATTCGGACAATCCCTCTCAATATATTACAAGTGCTTTAAGCCCTGCGAAAGTATTAACAATAGATGTTAAAGAAGCGGAGAAAAAAGCGTATATAACTGTTGCTGCGGATCAATTGTCTTTGGCAATCGGAAGAGATGGACAAAATGTTCGTCTTGCTGTAAAATTGACTGGCTGGAATATTGACATAAAACCTGAATTGAAAAAAACATCGAAGGAAACAACTGAAACACTAACTGAAACACTAACGGAAACACCAACGGAAACGTCAATGGCAGAAACACCACAAGAACAAAAAGCAGATGATCTTATAGAACTTAAAGGTATCGGAGAAAAAACGAAAGAGATATTGATTAAGGCGGGATTTAAAACAATAAATTCGCTTGCAACCGCTACTGTGGAACAATTAACTGCCTTGCCTAAAATAGGTGAAAAAACGGCACAAAAAATTATAGATTCTGCGAAAAATACGAAATAGATATAGAAGTAGGAAACACTCCCATTTAACAATTTGTTTCTCGACGAGGCAACAAGGTGTCGTTGCAACAAGCCGTCATCCATGGAAAAGCATGTCAAGTAGAAAATAGCATCCACTGTCAAAAATCAGTATCTTTTGACACGCTTCCTTCCAGCTAAAGTGGCTGTCCGACAACCTATTCCGCTTTACCGACGACACAGCATCAGTAAAAAAATGATGTGTTGTTTGTTGCTATTGGTTGCCAAATACTGCTATATTTTACAAAAAAAATGACTGTTTTACGATTTGTCGGACAGCCTCTGAAGACCGTTCATATTTTATATTAAATTCCACACCAATTTGTAATAGTTTGTGAGATGAAAATGATAATGAAAAAAAGTGATGAAGAAAAAGATAAAAAAATAGATAAACCAGAAAAACTGAAAAAAGTTTCTACTGCAACTGGTGAAACTGTAAAAAGAAAAGTGAAAGAAAAAAAAGAAAAAGAAAAAACTAAAAAATCAAAAACAGTAAAAACAATATCAGAAAAAATAAAAGCAAAACCAAAAAAAATCAAGGTTAAAAAAACTGTTTTATCGTCGCCAAAACCCAAAAAAAAAATAAAATCTGTTAAAGAAGTCGTTATACCGAGTGTCTCACAACCAAGCTTGGTTGTTTCAGAAAAACCATTAGAAAAACCGTTGGAAAAAATTATTTCTGTTCAACCTGTTCAACCAGAAATCAAACCAACAATTGCCGCAGCAATACCAAAAATAACACCACCTAATATTATTTCCCAACCACCCCAGCCACCACTTCAACAACAATCTCAACAACAACCAATAATACCTGTACCTAAACCAATTGCTGTCCCTCGTCCTAAAATAAAAATTGATGAATCAATTGCCATACCAGATCTCGCCTTAAAAATGAATGTCAAACCAATAGAACTTATAAAAAAAATGATGGTGTCAGGAATTCTTTTAACAATAAATCAGAGAATTACGACGGATGTTGCATCGCTTGTTGCTGATGAATTTGGCTATGATGTTGAGATTATTCCGCTTTATGGGACAACCGAATTAGAATCCGAAATAGAACAAGATAACTCGAAGCTGTTACATCGCGCCCCGATTGTTACAATTATGGGACACGTTGATCATGGAAAAACATCGCTCATGGATGCTATACGATCATCAAATGTGGTAGCACAAGAAGCTGGCGGGATTACACAGCATATAGGTGCTTATAAAGTAAAAACTCCGGGCGGTGAAATTGTTTTTCTTGATACACCAGGTCACGAAGCGTTTACAGCAATGCGTGCTCGTGGTGCTAATGTAACTGATATAGTAATACTTGTTGTTGCCGCAGACGATGGGATTATGCCTCAGACGATTGAGGCAATTGACCATGCTCGTGCAGCAAATGTCCCTATAATAGTTGCTATCAATAAAATTGATATGCCGGCTGCAAATATCCAAAAAGTAAAACAGGAACTTTCAAATCAAAATTTACAACCAGAAGACTGGGGCGGAAAAACAATTACTGTTGAGATTTCGGCAAAAAAACTAATTGGTATAGAAAAACTTTTGGAATTAATTTTATTACAAGCAGAAATAATGGAATTGAAAGCAAATCCTAATCGCTCTGCACTCGGTGTTATAGTGGAAGCAAAGGTTTCATCAAAACAAGGCCCCGTAGCGACGGTTTTAATAAAAACTGGAACTATTAAAGTTGGTGATTGTTTTGTTGCTGGTACCTCTTATGGAAAAGTTCGAGCTATGCATAATAGTAAAGGTAAACGGCTTTTCGAAGCAGGCCCTTCAACACCTGTTGAAATAATGGGTTTTCAGTGGGCACCTCAATCGGGTGATAAATTTTTTGCTGTCAGCAATGAAAAACAGGCGCGAACTATTAGTGATATAAGACAGCAGTCAAGAAGAGATGAAAAAATCACTCGACGAAAGCATCTTACGCTTGAAGATTTTCATAAAAATTTTATCGATGGTAAAGCAAAAGAATTAGCGTTAATTATCAAAGCGGATGTTCGTGGTTCGGTTGAGGTACTTCGCGATTCATTAGAAAAACTTTCGACATCTGGTGTCGCCGTAAAAATTATACACTCAGGAATTGGTGGAATAAATGATTCTGATATTATTCTTGCCGCTGCATCTGATGCTGTTATTATTGGATTTAATGTGAGAACTGAAACTTCGTCTATAGCGATTGCTCAACGCGAAGGAGTTGAAATAAAAACGTATAGAATTATTTATGAAATAATAAACGACGTGAAGTCTGCTATGGAAGGACTTTTAGATCCTGATAAAAAAGAAGTATACGCCGGACGTGCAAGGGTTCTTAAAGTATTTAAAATTGCAAAGACTGGAACTATTGTTGGCTGTATGGTTATAGATGGTAAAATTTCACGGGTTGGCAATACGCGTCTTTTAAGAGATAACACAATTATTTATGAAGGCAAACTCGCATCACTAAAAAGATTTAAAGATGATGTTAAAGAAGTTGAAAAAGGTTTTGAATGCGGAGTGGTGTTAGAAAATTTTGCCGATATAAAAGAAAACGATGTAATAGAATCGTTTGCAATTGAACTTGTAAAAAGAAAATTGTAGAGAGTTGTAGAAAGGCACGAAAAAAGCTGCAGAAAACTGCGAAAAAAGCTGCCGTCCCGTTCCCGCGATCCGGTTCCCAATATCCCCACAACCTCCGCGCCCCCACTCAGCCGCACCACCGCTCCTGTGCGCACCGTGCACCCCACGCACCCTCACCACCTCGACTACCGTATTTTTCAGAATGCAATCTCCTCGCCAAATCTTGAATCTTATTAATATATTTTAACTTGTTGAAAAAACAATCTTACAAAAATCATCTGAACTACCTACAACAAAATTATTCTCCGCATTTTTATTTCACACTAAAAAGAAATAAATTTATCTAAAATTTTGATTACATGAATTAAAATAATTGTTGATGGTTTTTTTCACAGTAAAGTCCATTTAAATAACAAACACTACTTAATGGTAAAATTTAGCATTATTCACTTCTAAATAAAAAAACTTAAAAATAAAAAAAATACTTGACAAAATCTGGTAAAATATGTACACTACCACAAGAACAAGATAAAAGATGGTAAAATATGGTAGTTGCTCGCAAGCAAATTTTTTTGAGACGCTCGTCAGAACTCACTCTACAATTTACTCCTGGAACGAAAAAGTCGTAAATTGAGGCTCTTCAAAAATTTCTTGCTCACTCCACGATTAGGAAAAAGTTGTGACCGATCAAAAGGTAAGATATGATAGAGACAAAAGACATAATGTCAATAAAAGAACTTGCGGAATATCTCGGTATTGGAAAATCAAAAATTTATAATTTAATCAGGCAAAATAAAATTCCCGCATCAAAAATTGGAAGACAATATAGATTTTCCAAAGATATTATCAACAACTGGTTGAAAGAAAAAATTATCACAAAACAAAGTATTCCACAAATGGGACTTTTTGAAAAAAAAGAAATCACAGAGTAAAAATAACATCGAATAAAAACATCAAATACGACCAAATATTTTATTAAATTCGGTTAAGATTTGTGGTTCATTCGATGATGAAGAAATATATACGCAAAACAAGGGGGGGTGAGATAAAATGGCAGAACAAGTTGCGAAGGTAGGCGTAAAAAGAGAAGATGGCTATCTGTACTATATCGACAAGGATGGCGATGTTTCTAAAGCAAAGATGGCACGTGGTCGCAAAAAAGGTAAAGGCGGCAAACCAACGAAAGTAACAAAAGTTGGCGTAAAAAAGGAGAAGGGTTATCTCTATTTCCTTGACAAGAAAGGTAACGTATCAAGAGCCAAAATGGTACGCAGATAAATAAAAGTTTTAAATTTACGTAAATAAATTAAAAAACCCTCGAATTTCCAAAAGAAATAACGGGGGTTTTTTATTTTTACTTAACTGTGGACGCGATTCTTCAACTGTATACCATCGTGCGTTGTGACCGTGCAAAAACGCATTACCAATATGTCATTCCTACGGAATTTTTGGTTTGTTTGTGGTTACTGTTTCTACCGATATTTTGTTCCTACGGAACAATTGGTTTAATGCTTATGAATTTTATAATGTATCGTAGCCCCATAGGGATGATATATTGGTAGAAAAAATCGTAGTAAATCACATAGCCCCGTATGGACGGCATATTGGTAAAAAATTATCACAAAACATAACAAATGCTGTGGATGACATAATTGGAAATGGTGCAGGATAACGCACGAACACAATTCGTATGTACAACAAACACAGGATGAATCCTGCTGCGAACTACCAAATCTTATTTGTGGTTCGTCGTTTGTTCACGCAATACACATCACGCACGACGAAATAGGCAGGAAGAATGGAGGAAGGGTTAACAGTTAACTCAATTAATTCAGTTTTCTAACTCGTATAAAATGTTTGATATCACAACAATTGGAGCGGTTTCACTACGAAAGATTCTTTTTCCAAGTGTTGTGGAAATTATACCACATTTTTTAGCAAGTTCAATCTCTGAGTTTGAAAAACCACCTTCGGGGCCGATGAATAAATTGATAGCGACAATTGGTGAGTGATAAGTAGTAAGCAAATTTTTTAATGTGATTTTTTGTTCGCATTCCCAGGGAATTATTGAAATCACTTCACAGGATGAAAATTGAGATTGCTTCGAAACTTCGCTCGCTAAAACTTCGCCCGTTGAAACTTCGCCAATTGAAACCTCGTCCATCGCAGTAATAGACGGTGGAATTCGTAATGACATAACTGAATCTTGAAAAGTTTGAATCGGCGAAATTTCTGGGATAACCGTTCTTCCACATTGCTTCGCCGCAGAAAGTGCAATTTTTTGCCAGCGAGCATGCTTGGAATTACCACGAGTCGATAAAATCGGTTCTTGCAATGACATCTGAAAAATAGTTCTCTCAGAAACTACAGGAATTATTTTTGAAACGCCAAGTTCTGTTGTTTTTTCAACGATGAAATCAAATTTTCTACCCTTCGGCAATGATTGATAAAGATTGATTTTTATTTTCGATTCTATGTCTCTTTGTATTTTTGAAATAATTTTTAATCTAATTTCTAATTCTCTAATCTTCTCTATTTCCGCCTCATATTCAACGCCTTTACCATCAAATAAAAAAAGCACATCACCTATTTTTTTTCTTAAAACATTTTTTATATGATGTGCTTCGTCGCCGAAAATTTCTACTGTATCATTATTTATATTTTCAACAAAAAATCTTTGCATCGAAATTATTTATCAAAAAAATTATTTATTAAATATTTTCCTAAAAAATCCTTCGTCCACTTTTTCGCCAGATATTGCTGCAAACTCTTTCAAAAGTTCTTTTTGTCGAGTTGTAAGATTTTCTGGTGGCATAATTAAAATCTTCGCATATTCGTCACCGACATTAGATGAATTAACTGATGGCATTCCTTTTTCTTTTAGACGAAATGTTTTATTCGATGCGGTTGATGACGGTATTTTCATTGAAACATTTCCACTAAGTGTTGGAACTGTTATTTCACCACCGAGAGTAGCAGTTGCAATTCCAACATGCACATCAACATAAATATCATTTTTGTCTCTGTGAAAAATTTTATGATGCAGAACACAGATAACAATATATAATTCTCCTGATGGTCCACCCTTTTCTCCAGCCTCGCCTTTTCCCTTAACCCTAATGGTATTTCCTGTATCAACACCAGCAGGAATTTTGACGGTAATTTTTGATTGTTCTTTTACTTTTCCTCTACCAAAACACTTAGGACATGGAACGCCAACTATCTCACCACTGCCACCACATTTTGAACAAGCCTGTTGTATAGAAAAAAATCCGCGAGCATATCTGATGGCACCAGCACCTTTACAAGTAGAACAAGTTTTCTTAGATGTTCCTGGTTTTGCACCACTTCCTTGACAAATAGAACAGGTTTGTGTGTGATAAATTTCAATTGTTTTTTCACAACCGTGAAATGCTTCATCAAGTGTAATTGTAAGACGATACTCTAAATCGGCACCGACGGTAGCACCACCACGACGACCTCTTCCACGAGATACTCCGCCACCAAAAATATCAAATATGTTTCCAAAAACATCACCGAAACCACTTTGCTGAAAAATATCCTCAAACCCTGAAAAATCTGTATTTCTGAAAATATCGTCAGAAGTATATCTATTATCAATACCAGCGTGTCCATACTGATTATAAAGATTTCTCTTTTCGGTATCAGCCAAGACTGCATATGCCTCAGAAATTTCCTTAAATTTTTCTTCGGCCTCTTTTTTTTTATCTGCCTGTACTCTGTCTGGGTGAAATTGCAAAGCAAGATTTCTGTACGCTTTTTTTATTTCATCAGCAGATGCATTTTTTGAGACATTTAAAATTTCGTAATAATCACATTTTGTCATAAAAACCACCAATTCGACACAAAATTTTGAAAAACTCTCGCCCAATCTGCTCGACAAATCTGATTAGATTGACGACAGCAAACGGGCACGGAATTAGCACAAAATATTCTATATCTAACACTACTTCGTTAAGTTCAGTTTGTCATTGCGATCGAAGCGAAGCAATCTCGCTTTTGTTTTCAACATCGAGATTGCCACGAGTCCTTCAGACTCTCGCAATGGCACCCAACCGCAACGGCACCATGCTGCCACTACTGAACATATAAAAAATTTGATTTTTCAGTGAGCACAAATTATATTTGTATCTGTTCCTCGTTTTGTTTCACGTCCATCTTGCGTTACTTTTCTTCTTTATAGTCTGCATCTATCACATCATCTTTTTTTTTCGGTTCTTCTTTTTTCTCTTCGGTCGCTGCTGTTTCTCCATTCCCTTCTGGTTCTTTTGATTGCTGTTTTTTCGTTGCTTCCTTATAAATTTCCTCAGCAAGTTTGTGCGAAGCGGTTAGAAGTTCCTCTTTCGCTTTTTTAATTTTTTCAAGATCGCTTGATTTCAATGCCTCTTTGGCATCGCTAATCGCTCTTTCAATTTTCAGCCGATCTTCGGCAGAAACCTTGTCGCCGTGGTCCTTTAAGGATTTTTCGGCAGAATATACAACAGCATCTGCTTCATTTTTAATCTCAATTTCCTCTTTGCGTTTTTTGTCGTCCTCGGCAAATCTCTCCGAATCCTTTACCATTTTTTCTACTTCGTCTTTAGAAAGTTTAGTGGATGCTGTAATTTTTATCGACTGTTCTTTACTTGTTCCTAAATCTTTTGCAGAAACATGAATAATTCCATTTGCGTCAATATCAAATGTTACTTCTATTTGTGGAATCCCACGAGGTGCCGCTGGAATACCAACCAAATCAAATCTACCTAACGAAACATTATCTGATGCCATTTGTCGTTCGCCTTGCAAAACATTTACGGTAACCGCTGGTTGATTGTCTGCTGCTGTTGAAAATATTTGCGACTTTTTCGTCGGAATTGTAGTATTTCTATCAATAAGTTTTGTTAAAACGCTGCCCAATGTTTCAATTCCTAAAGAAAGTGGAGTTACATCAAGAAGAAGAATATCTTTCACTTCACCAGTTAGAATCGCCGCCTGAATTGACGCTCCTATAGCAACACATTCCATCGGATCAACCCCACGCTCAATCTTTTTACCGACTAATTCTTCTACAAATTTTTGTACCGCTGGCATCCTTGTAGGTCCTCCTACAAGTATAACGCTATCGATATCTCTGGCTGTCAGTTTTGCATCCGAAAGTGCCTGCTCGACGGAATGACGACATCTCTCAATAATCGGATTAACAATGGATTCAAGTTTGGCACGAGAAATTTTCATTACAAGATGTTTAGGACCCGATGCATCAGCGGTAATAAAGGGTAAGTTAATATCTGTTTCCAGAATATTTGAAAGTTCAATTTTTGCTTTTTCAGCCGCCTCTTTTAGACGCTGCATTACAGTTTTATCATTTCTTATATCAATCCCCGACTCTTTTCTGAATTCGGAAGCGATAAAATCAATAAGTGAATTGTCCATATCTGTTCCGCCTAATTGTGTATCTCCACTTGTCGATTTTACTTCAAAGACACCGCCACCAAAATCCATAATTGTGACATCGAGTGTGCCGCCACCAAAATCAAAAACAAGAATCTTTTCATCTTTGCCTTTCTTATCAATGCCGTATGCAAGACAAGCCGCCGTCGGTTCATTTACAATTCTTTCAACTTTGAGTCCTGCGATTTCTCCAGCATCTTTAGTTGCTTGTCGTTGGTTATCATTAAAATACGCAGGTACGGTGATAACCGCTCTATCAACTGTTCCGCCCAAAAAAGTTTCTGCATCTCTTTTTATTTTTTGTAAAATGAATGATGATATTTGTTGAGGCGTGTATTCTTTGCCATAGACGCTATATTTGTAATCAGTACCCATTTTTCTTTTTGCAGCACTGATTGTGCCTTCTATATTCGCAACTGCCTGACGACGAGCTGGCTCTCCAACAATCAACTGTCCATCTTTTGTGAATGCAACATACGACGGAAACGCCTTGCCTCCAAGTGTCATTCCTTCCGCAGACGGTATAATCGTCGGTTTTCCACCTTCCATAATAGCGGCACCAGAGTTAGATGTTCCTAAATCAATCCCAATAATTTTTCCCATAATTTCCTCCCCCATTTAGTATTAAGTTATAGGTCGTAAAAAAGTCGTAAAAGTTAAAAAAATTTACTATCTACCACTTAATTTGCTCTATTTGTGATTTTTGCTATTTTAACCATTGCTGGCTTAAATACCTTGCCAGCCATTTCATAACCAGCTCTTAACTCCTCTAAAATCACACCCTCTTCTACATCATCTTTTTCAATCACCCCCACAACTTCATGAAAAAGCGGATTGAATTTTTCACCAACCGTTATAATAGTCGCAATATCGTGTAATTTTAATATTTCCGATAATTTATTCTCTATAAGATGTAATCCTTCTCGGATAGATTCACCACTTGCTGATTTTTCTATCATACCTTTCGCCAATTTTACCGTTTCAAAAACATCAATCAACTCGATTATAAGAAACTTTTTTCCATCTTCAAAATGTTGTTTCTTTTCTTTTTCAGACCGCGTTCTATAATTTTCAAAATCGGCTTTCAATCGCAAAAGTTGCTCATAATAATCTTGTGTATTTTTTTTCTGCTCTTCAATAGATTGTCTCATTATCTCCAATTCTGATTCCGAAATTAAAATTGATTTTAAAGGTTTTTCTTTCAGACCCTCCTTTTCTTTTGAATTTTCTCCCTCTTTCGGGTTCAAACAAACTTCTTCAATTTTTATATCGTTTGTCTCATTATTTTTTTCATTATCCATATTTAATGCCTTCTTTTTTAAGCAAAATAAGCAACCTTATTGCAAAAACGAACAGCAAACAGCAGATAGAAAATTTTTTATTTTCTACCTACCATCTATCTCTACCCTTTTATCGTCTTGTCGTCCACTATCTTTCTTTCTTCACCTATTACTTTTATTTCCAATTCTAATTTTTTGTTAAATTTTTCTTCTACTTTTTTTTGGATTTTTTCTATAAGACTTAAAACATCTTCTGCTGTTGCTGTGCCTGTGTTATTTATAAAATTTGCGTGTATTTTTGACACAACTGCACCACCAATAGATGCACCTTTCATTCCCGCTTCATCTATAAGTCTGGCAGCGTAATCGCCTTGTGGATTTTTGAAAATACAGCCAGCGTTATAAGAGCCAACTGGTTGAGTTTCGGTGCGATATTGCATCAGTCTATTCGAATTTTTTATTGTACTATTTTTACCGTTTTTTTTCAATAGGGCTTTCTCGGATAATAAAAATTCTGCGGAAATTATTATACTTTTCTGTGGAATATTTGAACTTCTATAAAAAAATTTCAGCGATTTTTTTTCAATTTTTCTTATTTCACCTTTCTCATCTATAGTAGTCACGGATTTTACCAAAGAGCCAATATTGCCTTCTTTTATACCAGCATTCATAATAAGTGCACCGCCGATGGTTCCTGGAATGCCGATAAACAACTCGGTACCACTTAAATCATTATCTACACACTTTTTCGCAAAAAGTTGTAACGCACAACCACCACCAACAGCAATAATACAATTTCCTTTAAAATTAAAACTATAAAAATCGTCTACTAATTTAATAACTATTCCTCTTATTCCTCCGTCCTTAACAAGAATATTTGAACCGAAACCAATTATTTGGTACGGAATTTTTTCTGTAAAACAAAGTTTTACAAGTTGTTTTAACTCGGTAATTGTTTTTACTTCAATATAAAAATCGCATGGGCCACCAATATGAAATGTGGTGTGTTTGCCCATTGGTTCATTTTGCAAAACTTTCCAACCTATTTGACGGCCCGTTTTGCAACTGGACGAGCAAGACAGATTTACAGCTTTTAAGATCTCAGAATGATTTAGCATTATTAAGCACCTTCAAAATTTCGTCAATCTTCTTCCATACATCGCCAGCACCAAGCGTAATGACAACATCTCCGTTTTTTATTTCTTTTGAAATAGTATCGACATCAGAGAATTTTCCTGCATCTTTTCCATCATTTTTTTTAATCGCATCTACTATTGTTTGCGAAGAAATTCCTAAAATGGGTTTTTCGCTGGCAGCATAAATATCCAAAACTCTTATCACATCCGCATCGTCAAATGCAGTGCCAAACTGGCCTTTAAGTGATTGCGTTCTTGTGTATCTGTGTGGTTGAAATAAAACAAATAATCTTTTTTTCGGATTAATGGAACGAATTGCTGAAAGCGTTGCCTTAATTTCCGTCGGATGATGTCCATAATCATCTATAAATACCACGTCTTTATAGCTACCTTTTTTTTCTAACCGCCTGCCAACACCGTTAAAATCAAATAGTGCCTTTGCAATTTTTGAAAATTTAATTTCTAATTCTAAACCGCACACAATACTTGCAAGTGCGTTAAGAACATTGTGTCGTCCTGGTGTTTTCAATTCTATATTTCCTAAAAATTTACTGTGGTGCGAAACGTCAAACTTACTACCCATATTTGTCGTCTCAACATTTTCTGCCTTAAAATCAGCGGAATCGTTAAAACCATATGTGTAATATTTTCTTGTTATTTGTGGAATTATACTTTTCAAATTTTCGTCATCATTACATAAAATTGCGCAACCATAAAACGGAATTTTGTTTATGAACTGAACAAATGCATTTTTGATATTTTCGAGGATTCCATAATGGTCAAGATGGTCGTTGTCAATATTTGTTACGACTGCAAATGTAGGAGAAAGTTTTAAAAATGAACCGTCGGACTCGTCCGCTTCTGCAATGAGATATTCCCCTTTTCCAAGTTTTGCACCTGTACCAAAATTGTTAAATTTTCCACCTATAACAACGGTTGGATCAAAACCTGTGTTTGCCAAAATCAAAGATGTCATAGAGGTTACAGTTGTTTTGCCATGACAACCAGCAATCGCAATTGAATATTTTAGCCGCATAAGTTCCGCAAGCATCTCTGCACGAGGAATAATGGGAATTTTTTGCAAATTAGCGGTGACAACTTCCGGATTATCTTTTGTTACGGCAGTCGAAGTAACCACAACATCAATTTTAGAATCTTGTATGTTTTCCTTTTTGTGACCGATTTTTATTTTTGCACCAAGTTTTGAAAGTCTTTTTGTTACATCGGTTTCTTTTAAGTCGGAACCACTGACATTGAAACCAAGATTTAAAAGTACCTCCGCAATTCCCGACATTCCACTTCCACCAATTCCTATAAAATGAATATTCTTAAATTTTTTTCTAAACATAATTTATTTGGCTCACCAATGATGTTTTTAGTTTGTGCTGTTTTGCGCAACGCAATATGATATGTGCATCACGCACGACACACGGTTACAAGCCGTGCCTACATAACTATATTTTCTTTACTTCTTTCAAAATTTCTTCAATCCATCTACTTTGTGGAATTTTTTTGATTGGCTTGCCTTTTTTAAAAAGCAAACCAAAACCCTTTCCACCAGCAATTCCAACATCGGCATCTTTTGCTTCTCCAGGACCATTGACGATACAACCCATTATCGCAATCTTGGCAGGTTGCAAGGAAGCGGGAAATGACGAGCAAGAAGTAAACAATTTCTTTTCTAACTGATGAACGATTTTTATCAAATCAACCTCGCATCGGCCACAGGTCGGACAGGAAATTATTTCAATACCTCGTTTTCGTAATCCCAATGTTTTTAGTATCTCCCAACCCGCTCTAATTTCTTCTTCTGGTGAAGCAGTCAACGACACACGAATTGTATCACCAATTCCTTGATTTAACAATATGCCAAATGCTGCTGTTGATTTAATGATTCCTGAAAACTCCGTCCCAGCCTCAGTAACTCCTAAATGAATTGGATAATTTTTTTTTTGGGAAAAAAGTTGGTTTGCTAAAATTGTCGTCGGCACATCGTTCGCTTTTAATGAAACAACGATATCAAAAAAATCCATATTTTCAAAAGTTTTTATATTTTCCATCAGTTCTTTTACCATCTGATTAGCTCGTTCTTTCGAGGACATTTTCAACCAACTATCTGATTTTTTGAGAACTTTCAACGAGCCAGCATTTACACCAACTCGAATAGGAATTTTTCTCTCTTTTGCAGCAATTATAATTTTTTCAATATTTTCTTCTGAACCGATATTTCCCGGATTTATCCTGATTTTATCAACACCCTGATTTATTGCCTCAACTGCAATTTGCCAATTGAAATGAACATCTGCAACAAGTGGAATTTTTATACTTTTTTTGATTTTCGAAAGAACCTTTGCCGACGGTATATCTGGCACAGCAACACGGACAATTTCACAGCCAGCATTTTCAAGTTTTTTTATTTGCTTAACGGTGCTTCGCCAGTCAATTGTTTTTGTTTTCGCCATTGATTGAACACGAACTGGCTCACCACCACCTATATAGATATTTCCAATTTTTATTTTTTTTGTTTTATTCATAACAGTATGGGTGTCCGCTTAAATTATTATCGGACACATGTCATTGCAAGGGCTGAACCCCGATTAAATGGGACAAGTTTTATCTGGATGAAGCAATCCCGTTTTTAACGATGAGATACTACAAACAGAACGCTCTTATGTGTTGACTAACGATACATTGTATAATAATTATTTTTTATTTTTACTAACCATCTTAATTGCTTTATTCGCAAAAGTTTCAAAATCCTTATCTGCTTTGCTTGGTTCTTTCAAACTGTTTTTATAACAAATATAATATTCTTTTTCTGCCAATTCTTTTGCCAATTCGTGTGATATTTTTCCGGCATCTTTCAAAATATTCTTTCTGTTAATTTGTAAAAATTCATCAAGTCTTTCTATCCAATCTGCCATATACATCGGTATTCTCTGCATTGCTTGTCCTTCGGCAAATACAAGATATTGTTCAACGAGGTTATTTAAAACGAGAAGTTCTTGCTCATTTAAATAATTTTTGGCGATTGCAACTTCTTCTTTGGTTGGCTTGCTACCCCTAAAACTTGTCATACCTACATTTGGTTTTTTACTATCTACTCTATTTGCAATTATTTCCGCAGCAGTATTTCCCGTAATTGCATAATGAACTTTGTTCTGCACTGTCTTAAAAAATAAAATGCTTTGCTCACTCGTCGGGTCATAATCAACGCTGGTGGCATAAATATCGGTTATTTTTTTGTAAAATCGTTTTTCGGAGGTGCGAATGTCAGCGATCCGTCGTGTCAAATTCTCAAAATAATCAAACGGCAAATCAGGATTTTTCAGCCGTTCATCGTCCAGCACAAAACCTTTGACAATATATTCTCGCAAATGTGCTGTCGCCCACTGGCGAAAAGCGGTAGCAATAGAACTTTTGACACGATAACCAACAGAAATAATTAAATCCAAATTATAGTATTCAATATCTCTGGAAACCTCGCGAATACCTTCTTTTTGAACTGTTAAGAATTTCTTAACAGTTGTTTCTTGCTTTAATTCTCCCTCTTCAAAAATGTTTTTCACATGCATACTAATATTATTTTTTGTAGTTTGGAACAGCTCCGCTAAAGCATTTTGCGAAAGCCAAACGGTCTCATTTTCAAATCGAACTTCTATTTTCGTTTGTCCATTCTCGGCTTTATAAATAATGATTTGCGATTTTTGGTTATCTTTTTTCATAAAATTTTAGTTACTTCATATAAACATTAACGGAAACATAGCATATTCAGGAACGGTTTCCCACCAGCCACACATCTTGCTCGGCCATATCCTCAATAGTCGGTTTGTAATTGGTGTCTTTCGCGAGAATATCTTTTATTGCTTTGGCAATGTCATGCTCGCCATTATAAGACGCGAGAGATTTTTGCTCTCGGTCTAAATTTTCAAGATAAGTTTTAATTTCGTTATGAAGTATATTTTACGCCTTTAATACATTACCGATTTCCTTTTGCTCGATTGTGTGTCTTGCAAAGCATCTCGCAGTTTTTTATCGAAGTCGCACCGCCCTTACTCCAAGCCGAAACATGGTCGGCATCCATATCGCTCAAGCTCCAAATTTTCGCTTTGTTTGCGTCGTGTCCTATGGCACAATGCGAGCAATTTGATACGCCATTTTTCTCTGCTTTAGCGGTTTGTGTTGCATAAACCGCTTTTTTGGTTGCTTCATCAAAAATTCGGACTTCAAGCAATTTCGTATCAACAGCACCACCTAAAATAAACTCAAAAATACCTTTGCGATTTTTAATATACGGATCACCATAAAGATTACGCACTTCGGCTGACACCTTCTTGGGGCCATAAGATTTTTTATGATACTGCTCATACAGTCGTCCCCATTCTAGCCCCTGCATTTCACTTTCAACATCTATAAATACGCTAGAAATCCAATCAATCACGCTGTTAAAATATTTTTTTAATTCGTTTATATTTTTGTCGTTGCGATGACTACTCATGTAATCATCAATATTTCCTTTACTTACCCAATCTAAAGCTCTCTCAAAAAATGCCTGTCGGTTTGCACTGCCTTTTATGTAAGCACTCCATTTTTGAATATTTGAATTTTGGCTATTGCTAAACTCCTCTTTGCCCAATGTAACAAATGGTCCAGAATAAATCGCATTTAACAATTCTTGAGGGACGAGCGGAACTCCAGCGATGTTGATCGTTTTAAACCATTCTTTTATTTGGCTTTCTGTTCCCTCACATTCATAAATGAGTAGTTTGGTTTCCAATATTTTATCTTTTTTGTCTTTTGCCATACCGCCAAAATACTGCATACCATTTTCGTCTTTGATAGCAAATTTGTCAGTCACAAAACGTCCAACACTGGTGATTCGCTGTTGTCCGTCCAAAACTTCAAAATTAATGTCGTTTACTTTATTAAAATAAATCAATCCTATTGGGTATCCCTTGAGTATTGATTCAATGACGGCCATTTCTCTTTTACCGCCGTCAGACGCATAAATATAATTGCGTTGGTATTCTGGTTGAATAGTCAGCTTGCCAGACAAACCAAATAAACCCTTTCCTTCAAGTTTGTTATAAACGAATCCTTCGCAAATATCTTTGACAGTAATAGTGGTTTTTAAAATTGTTTTCATATTATTAAAATTTTTATTAATTTTTACCTTTTATTTTTTTCTCCACCTTTTTCTCCAGCAATTTAATGTTTTCCAAATAGGTTTTTTCGACGGGAGAGAGTGTTTTCGCTTGATATTTTTTATATTCCTTAGTCGCCTTTTCAACTGCTTGTTTATAACTTACTTTACCGGCATTTTGCAATACGCCCTTCCCATAATTTTTAGTAAATTTATCCAACTCAAAAACCCAATCTGCCATACGCATTTGTTGTTTTTCCCGTGCCTTTATTTCGGCCAAATCAAAAAATGCTGAAACCATACGATTAAGTCGAAATAATTCGTCTTCTGTCAGATAGTTTTTTGCTATTGTTATTTCGGACAATATTGGCAATACGCCGACAAAAGTTGTTAGCCCCATAAAATCTTTTTCAGCATCAGCCCTCTTGGCTATTATTTCTGCGGCAGTATGCTTATTTGTAGCATAATGAAGTTTGTTTTGCACTACTTTGAAAAATGCAATGGACTCCAGACTGTGAGGATTATAATCAACACTCGTAGCGTATAAATCAAGCACTTGGCGATAAAGTGCTTTTTCACTGCTTCGAATGTCACGAATGCGATCGAGAAGTTCTTTCCAATAATTGCCTCCACCTGTTTCCTTCAAGCGCTCATCATCTATAACAAAACCTTTTACAATATACTCTTTTAATTTCTGTGTTGCCCAAATGCGAAATTGAGTGCCTCGCAATGATTTCACGCGATAACCAACCGAGATAATAACATCAAGATTATAAAAATTAGTGTCATATGTTTTGCCGTCTGAAGCAGTATGCTGGAATTTCCGGCATACTGAATTTTCCTCTAATTCTCCCTCTTTAAAGACATTTTGAATGTGTTCCGTGATAGTTTTTCTGTTCTTATTGAAAAGTTCCGCCATCTGCCTTTGTGAAAGCCAAACAGTTTCATTTTTCATCCGCGCTTCAATCTTGGTCTCGCCATCTGCGCCTTCATAGATAATTATCTCGCCGAAATTATTATTTATCATATTGTTTTTATCTTGTTTATTCATAATTTTTACCCTTCGCAAATATCTTTGACAGTTATGTTAGTTTTTAAAATTGTTTTCATGGTATTTTTTTCTTGTTTTCTTCTAAAAACTTTTGATTTAAAAAATTATCTCTTGAAATCACTTTTTTACCGGTTTGCTTAGCAATAATGTCAAGAGCTGGTCGACTTGTTTCCACATCCACAAACTTTGCGCCTGTAGTTTCTTCAAAGAATTTCATGAATGCTTCGGCATCAATAATTGGTTTTCGCATAGAGGTTCTCATATCATTTTTTATGTGTCTTTTTTTCATAATATTTATTGTTTATACCAACTATAGTAATGTAAACTTTTTATGTTGTTTTGTTTACATTGGCAAGCGAGATATAAACTAAATGTAATTCAATTTTCATATTATTTTTTCTTATGCTTTATTAAAATCCTTTGATAAATTTTTCTGCCATTTGAAATGGGATTATTGTAAACTTTAAAATCCCCAATCTTAAACTCATTTGGTACTTGTCCGTTTGCTGAACCCCCAATAATTTCAAATTGCTCGGGGGAGTATTTATCAAGAAAACTTAATGGCACACCCATTACACCACTATAATCACTTGGTATAGAATCTGTGAACGGAATTTCTATGGCATTATAATTGTCATATTTTTCATACACTTTTTTGCCTTTAATTTCTTTGTGCTTGCTGTATTTCAAATTTTCTTCCATTGTCATAAGTGGTAATGGTTGGTGGCGTCGTCCGTGATCAAGGTTGGTAAACCAACAAACATTCCTAAATTTTACTAAACCAGTTTCGGGCATATAAACCCCCTCTCCATATTCTTTAGCAAAAGGTGTTGAAAAAAAGGCGTTGCCAGCGTGAAAGCCGTTGCCAAACCACATTTTATTTTCTTTGATCAACGGAAACGTCTCCTTGTAAGTAATTGCGTTCATACCACCAATAATCACAAACTTTTTATTGTAATCAAAAAGTTGTTTAACATATTCGCGAAACAGACTGAACGGCGGATTTGTTGCGACTATATCGGATTGTTTAAGTAGACTTACGCATTCATCACTTCGAAAGTCGCCGTCGCCTTCAAGTGGTGTCCATTCATTGTGTTTGTTTGCTTTTAACTGTTTGGAAACATCCTTCAAATTGAATTCGCCGTCGTCGTCTATGTCGCGTACTTCGTTGATAATAAATTTGTTGGCATTTATCTTTGGACGGCCTTTTGATTTTGAAAGAGTTTTATCATTACCGAATAGCGCCAGTTGCGTATTGGCTACGGGCGAAGGTTTGTAGCTAGTGGTGATAATCTGTTTTAATCCAAGCCTGTTGAAATTAAGCACAAAATACCGAAAAAAGTTGCTCTCGAACGGATCGTCACAGTTGCAATACACCACCTTGTCTCGAAATATATCGGGGTTGAATTCTAAATACGCCGCAATCTCTTTTTGAATATCGCCGTATTGAGTATAAAACTCGTCATTTTTTGCCTTTTTTGCGTTTGTAAGATTTTTGTTTGCCATAATTATTTCCTAGTTATCAAATCATAAGCCAAGCTGGCGAGTGATATGTAATGAATCACCAAATTTTTATCCAAATCTTGAGCGGGAGTATGCGCTTTTTCATTTCGCAAAAATTGAATAGACATATGCAAAAATTTTACTCCCTCGAAAAAGTCCTTTTCCGCTTCGTTTTTCGGTTTGCGTCCGAAAATCTTTTCTTGATTTAATTCCGCAAAAGCCTCATGCGCTTTTTCTTTTCCTGTAACATCTTTGAGTTTCTGCCGAACGATTTTATATGCTTCTTCTACGGCATTAAAATAATGCCCGCTATTCAGTAATTTTTGAACATGGTCAAAAACTTCTTTTTGCAAAGTTATATTGATATTGCCATTCTTGAAAGTGGCTTGAGATTTATTTTCAACTTTCACTTTCGTTCCAAAAAGTTTTTCCCCGATATTTTTTGCAGCGGTCATTCTGTCAGTTGGAAAATCTGCTCGCTTTAGATTATCAAGCAAAATTTGATTTTCAATATATTCAATAAGTTTTAATATGCTTTTGCCAACAGTTTTTTCATCTGCCTTTAACCACAAGCCACGTATACGATTAGCTTTTGAACCGCTTGCGTAGTTATATTTTTGATTGTAAATATCAATTCCTATATCGTCTCTAAAAAAATCTCCCATTGTCCGATCTGAAAAATTCAAAACATAACCACCGTTCATTTGGAATAGTTTTTCAAATATTTGTTTTTCAAGTGTGGTTAAGTTTGCCATATTCTTATTTCATTAAAACATCAAGATGAATGCCGAGAGCAGTTGTGATTTGGTCAACCTGTGCCTTTGGATCAAGAACTTTGCCGACAAGTATTTGTCTGGCAGAGTATATCTTTCGTTTTGTAGTTTGATTAAGCATATTATTTTTTATTTTTACCTTTAGATTCTAATAGTTTTTTGACCTCACGATCAAAATCGGAAATGTAATTTTTATCCTGTTCTACGCGATATTTTTCATATTCTGCTTCAGCTTTAATTTTTGCCTCTAACGCTGTAAATTTTCCTGCATTCATAAGAATAGAATAATCTGAAACAGATAAAAATTTATCTAAAAAAATAACCCAATCTTTCATATTCATCACAATATGTCTCTGTGCTCTGTTTTCCGCCAAATCCAAATAAGCAGATACGATTTTTTCTAATTGCTCCAAATAATCTTGGTTAAGATAATTCTTGACAATTGCTACATCCAATTTTGAAATTTTTCCTTTTGGGGACTGTTTCCAAGTTTTTAGTCCCATATAAACTTTTTTAGCATCAACTTCGGTATAGATAATTTCAGCGGCTGTTTTGCCAGTAATCGCCCAGTGTAATTTGTTTTGAACGGTTGCAAAAAAATCCTTAGTTAGCAGATTATTCGGATCATAATCGGCAGATAGTGCATAGATATCAGTAATTTTTTGATAAAATCTTCTTTCACTCATACGAATTTCACGAATTCTCTCAAGTGCTTCATCAAAATAATCTTGTCCAAAGTGTTTTATTTGTTTTAGTCTTTCATCGTCCATCGCGAAACCTTTGATAATATACTCATGTAAAATTTCTGTCGCCCATTTGCGAAATTCCATTGCTCTGTGGGAATTTACACGATAACCAATAGCAGTGATGACTTTCAAGTTATAATATTTCACTGATTTATTTTGAGTTTTGCCTTCTATCGCCCCATGTTGAGTGGTATGTTCCAAAATGGAAACAACCACTTTTTCATCTAATTCCCCCATTTTAAAAATATTTTTAAGATGTTTAGATATTGCAGAAACATTAACTTCAAAAAGTTCGCTCATTTTCTTTTGAGTAAGCCAGAGAGTGTCATTTTTAAAAAAGACGTCAATATTCACCTTGCCATTTTCTGTTTGAAAAATAACAAAATTATTAAATAATTGAAGTTCTGAATTGTTTTGGTTATCTTTTTTCATAATAATTTTGGGTTACCTCATATAAACATTAACAGAAACATAATCTTTAACATATAACAATTTCAGTGCGTTTGCAATTTTAACAATATCAACAGTCAATTTTGCGCCCAGCAGGACTCGAACCTGCAACCTTTTGCTTCGAAGGCAATCGCTCTATCCAATTGAGCTATGGGCGCATATATTTGTGCGAGGTAAACTCCGCAATCGCTCTATCTAATTGAGATACAGTGGCGCTATTCGCCTATTATTTTTACGAGAACGCGTTTTTTTCTCTGCCCGTCAAACTCGCCGTAAAAAATCTGCTCCCATGTACCAAAATCCAACTCTCCATTTGTTATTGCAATTACGGTTTCTCTACCCATAATTGTTCTTTTCAAGTGCGAGTGCGCATTATCTTCACCTGTCAAATTATGTTCATATTTTTCAGGCGAATATGGTACAAGTTTTTCAAGCCAATCCTTGAAATCATTTTTCAGCCCTTTCTCCTCATCGTTAATAAACACGCTTGATGTTATGTGCATTGCATTGACAAGACAGAGCCCTTCTTTCACGCCACTTTTTTTGACGAGTTTTTCAACTTCGTCGGTAATATTAATAAACTCGATTTTAGTTTTCGTGTTAAACCACAGATATTCGGTTAAAAATTTCATAACTCATTTCACCCGTTCCATTTGTTTCCAAAAACCACTTTTTGAACGTAGGATATCTCGATATGTCGCATAAAGCGCAAGCGTTATTAAAAGTGCAAAACCGGCGGATGTCGCAAATTGTATAATCTTTTTATTCAGAGGTTTTCTGAAAATACCTTCAAATAGATAAAACATAATATGCCCACCATCAACAAAAGGAATAGGCAAAAGATTGAACATTCCGAGTGCAACTGAAACAATTGCTATAAAATTAAGAAACACTTTAGGTCCAAGTTTCGCAGCAAAATAAGCTGATTGCATAATTCCAACTGGACCAGAAACCTCAGATGGTGCTTCCAAAAGTATCAATTTCATATAAAGATATTTAAGAGGAACAATCGTCCAGAAAACTATTTGATCTAACGATTCTTTCAGTGCTTTTACAAACCCCACTTTTATAATAATCGGTTTTGAAGACATATCATATGCGATTCCAATGCGAGATGTTTTCAATTTCTCGTCGTAACAAGGTGTAATTTTCATATCAAGAATTTCGTCATTTCTTTTTACTGAAAAAAGTAATTCTTTATTTGGTGATATTTTTACAATTTTTGATACAAGTCGTGCATCCTCAAGTTTATTTCCATCGATAGCAATTATTTCGTCACCATTTTGAAGTCCCGCAATAAAAGCAGGCATGTCTTTCTCTACTAATTTTATAACGGGACGCTGATATTGTAATCCCCAAACAAAAATAATAAACAAAAAAATAATAAACGCAGAAATATAATTCATTGTTGCACCAGCAAAAACAATAGCAATCCGTTGGTACCATTTTTTTGAAAAAAATTCGTCAGGAGCACCATTTACATCACATATTTCTTCGCCAGCCATTTTTACAAATCCGCCTATGGGTATTGGCCTGATTGAATATCTCGTTTCGCCTTTTGTCCATCCAAAAATTTCCGGTCCGAAGCCAAACGAAAAATTCAAAACCTTCACTTTTAATTTTTTCGCAACAATAAAATGTCCGAATTCGTGAACCATTATCACAAAACCAAACATTAACGCAACCGCCAATATGCCCAAAAGAATTGTCATTTTATCTCCTGTTAGCGACAATGAAACTGATAACTAACTGATACGGACGAGATTGCTTCGCTACGCCCGCAATGGTATAATGGAAAAGCAAGCTTCCTTCCGGGGAGGTCATAAAGTAACGCATAAAAGCGCAGACCTTTTGTGATCTTTTCAAACGATCAAAAGTGGTGTATAATATATACACCGGACTTTAACCTCGGTAAG
>JBDRIG010000083.1:0-9968 GCA_043816185.1 Elusimicrobiota bacterium
TTATTATTGGTGTCATTTACAAATTTATATTCGTTTATCTCCACCCGTTTAGCGGGAAGGAAGCGTGTCAAAAGATGCTGATTTTTGACAAAGGGGATGCTATTTTCTACTTGACATGCTTTTCCATAGATGACGGACAAAGTGCCCACGCAATAGCTTTTCACGATTCACGAGATACGATTCAGCTTTTTGTAACCACTAAGTATTATTAAATTTATGATTAAAAATAACTTTCGCAACTTCAACCTGTTTTCTTGTTTTCCTGCGACAAGATTGCTTGTTTTACTACTCGTATTTTCTTCTGCAATCGCAACGCAACTCTTCGCTAAAGACGATTTTTTAGATACTTGCATAAATATCGCTATCCAAAAAAATAAAAAGGTAATTGCGAAGGAAACAGAGATCGAACTTGCTAAAAGACAACTCTGGGTTACCACAAGGAGTTTTCTACCGAGTGTATCTTTGCAACGAAAATACTCTCGTGGAAAAGCAATAGATAACGAATATGAGGCGGAAGATGTATGGCTAAAACTCTCCCAACCATTGTACGACGGTAACAGGTTGTCTTCAACACATAGATATTATTCAAATGCATTAGAAGTAGCGAAGGTAGAACACATAAAAGCAAAAGAAGAACTCATTTATAAAATAAAAATAGCATACTATGAATACTTTTCCAGCGTATTAGAAATGAAGGAAATAGAATCTTTATTAATCGAAATAAATTTCTATTATAAAAAAGTTGAGAATGAACTTGGTGCAAAAGCAATTTCAGAACTCGATTTAGAGGAAGGAAAAATATTTAAACAGAAAGTAGATAATATGTACCAAAAAGCAAAAAATAATAGAGAGTTTTCCGAAACTAAATTACTTAATCTTGTTGGTATAAAAAAATTGGACAGTATTATTTTTCCAATATCTTTTACAATTTTTGAATCGATACCGAAGGAAATTGATTTTGAATTACAGTCACTAAAAAACTTAGTATTTGCAAACAATGTTGATCTAAAAAAATTGGAATTTAACAAGATTATGGCAAAAGAAAAGGGTAAAATGGCATCTGGAAAAGCATATCCAAAATTTTATTTTGAAGGAAGTTATGGCAAAAGTGGTGAAGCATTTGTTTCAAACCCATTGGTGCTTGCCACTGTATGGAGTGGAATGCTACGACTTTCATGGTTATTGGGTGGTAGTTCAGTTGAATCGTCTTACCAAAAAGATCATACGCTGCCACGAGAAATAATGGATGTTGGCACTAGAACAGATAACACTGTGTTAGATACAAAAATAGGATTGTTCGACGATATGAAATATTTTGTAGAAAAAAAAGAAGCAGATACGGTTAAATCTTCTCTGGATGGTGATTATGAGGAAGCAAAGTATGTATTGCTAACGGATTTAGGAAAATTCTATAACGAGTATTATTTTTCATTGTTAGATGCAAAGGCTGCCGACTGCGATCTAAAACTAAAAAAATGGCGTTTAAATGTCAGTAAGAAAAAAAATGCGTCGTTTGAGATTTCTACAGTAGAGGTTATGGATAGTATATTTAAAGTTTCGGAGGCTGTACTATCATACACAAAAGCGGTACTACAAAACTACACTGCCGTAACTGAACTTGAAAAAATAGTATTGATTTCGCTGAGGTGACGGAACAACCGAGATTGCTTCGTCGCTCATTTCATTCGCTTCTCGCAACGACGAACAAAAACGCCCGTAATGACATCGCGACACGGTCTCGGAAAATAGATAAACGATTAGACGGTAGATTGAAAAACCGAAAACTGGAAGTTGGAAGTTTGAAATCTGGCAGGAGGTTCCAATCTTTATGACAGAAAAAAGAAAAAAATTTAAATTGACAAAAGAAGAATTTGGAATTGTTTTATGGTTGTTCAAAAAATATATCTTTTTCATAATAATGGCTGTTGCGATTGAATTGGCTGTGTTGTTTTTTGGTATAAAATTTTTAATAACCAACATAAGTTTTCCTAACTATGGCGTATTTCCCTCGTTGGGTAAGCAATTTTTTAATGTCTATTTTCATTTATCTGTAATAACTATTTCGGTTATAGTTTTTTTAGGATTGTTGGTATCGTATATATCATTCAAAAATATAGTAATGCCATTATTTAGAATAAAAAGGGAAGTGGAAAAATATGTCGATACAAAACAAAAAGTTATTTTAAAAATTCGAAAATCAGAGTATTTTTTACATCCGATAGTAGATGCAATCAATAAAATTATACATAATAAATAATAGAATTAGCGGGAACGACGAGCAAGACTGCTATTGTTTCGTCGTGCCCATGCTTGTCATCTCGTTATTTTTTTTGATTGTAATCTCGAACCGAATGTGAGAGATCTCGAGATCTCTCAGTCGCTATGCTTTCTCGTAATGACAAAAAACAATCGCGAGAAAAACATAGCCAATAGAATAGTGATTCAAAAAATTCTGAAAAAATAAAAAGGAAATAAAAAATGAAATTTCTATCTAACTTAAAGAAAAAAATCGTCGCCATCATTTGGCATCTCATTTCATCTGCATTCATATACTTTCGGAAATCTAACTACAAGAAAAAATTAGTAATTATTGTCAGTGTATTGCTATTGCTGACGCTATTATTTGTAGTTGCGAAACATTTTATATTCAAACCAAAGGAAAAAAAAGAAGAAAAAGCTATAACCAGAGTAAAGGTTGAAAAACTTACAAAAGGAGATTTTTCGCAAAAATATCCTGTCATGGGAACAATTAAAGGTACAACAGAAAATGATCTAAGATTTGCAATTGAAGGTGTCTTATTAAAATATAATTACAGAGAAGGTGCAAGAATTACAAGAGATAATACCATCGCATATCTTAATTCCGAGGACACAATAACTAAAATTTCATACGCAAAGAGTAAATTTGAAAGTGAAAAGGCAGCATATTTTTCTACAAAACAAAGACTTAAAGTTTATGAAGAGTTATTTGTGCTTAAATCAATTTCTGAATCAAAATTGCTCGAAATACGATTTGAGGCCGAGGCGGCAAGGCAAAAAATGGAAACTGCATTAGCAGAATTAGATCTTGCACAATCAAATTTACTAAAGACAAATCTTTCTGCACCGTCTAATGGCATCCTTGCAGAAATCATAATTCAGGCGGGAGAATATGTCACACCAAATGATGTTGTAGCAAAATATGTTAGCATTGGCGATGTAAATCTTGAAGTTGAAATCCCAGAAAAGGATACTGAGCAAATAAAGATTGGAATGAATACAAAAGTATTGTGCGATTCATATCCAAACAAAGAATTTATTGGTGCTGTTACCGAAATCGCACCAACAGTTAAAGAAAGAACAAGAACTGTAATTGTAAAAATACGACTTCCGAATCCTGAAGGACTTTTGAGATCAGGAATGTTTGCAAGAGGGGATATTCTTATTTCGGAAGCAAGCAGCGTTATTGCAGTTATCTCAGATAGTCTTGTGTCGTTAGGCGAAGTGACAAAGTTGTTGCCATTGGTTAAGCCAGTAGAACAAAAACAGGATCAAGGTATAGTAGAATTGAGACAGATAAAAATTGGTTCTGTTGTAGGAAAATTAACCATAATTACAGACGGTATTAAAGAAGGTGAGTTGTATATAACAGAAACTTCTGGCGAACTTTCAGATGGATTATTAGTAGATTATGTTGAACCGATTAAACCTCAACAGTAAGTTGCGAATTTGCGAATGATTCGACGAATGATTTGACTATCATTAATTTAAATTCTGTTCCATCATTGAGAGCGAAGCGAATGAAATGAGCGACGAAGCAATCTCGCTTTTCAACACCGAGATTGTTACCAAGTCTTACTCGTACCTCGTAAATTGCATCTCATATCTGACTTGCCTATATAATAAAAATGCTAAAAGCACTAATATTAACTGTTGGTATTTTATTTCCCGAGTATAATATAAATCTTGCTGATGTAAAAAAACTTTCCTTCAATACACCGCAGGGACTAACCTACGACATTTATACCAATAATTTCTTATCTAAAATTTCTCCCAATAAAATAATAATGCTACTTCATGGTGTAACAGAACAAGGAAAAAATGATATTCGTTTGATAGGCCTTGCAAAAACTTTTGCCAAATCTGGTTATAGTGTTTTTGTTCCTGACATAGAAGGATTAAAAAATTCTCAAATAGGGTTTGAGGAAGTAGATAGGGTAAAAATGTACTTATCAGAGATGCTTAATAAATTTAAGAACTCTAAAACTAAGGGTGTTCTAACATTTTGCTACTCAAACTCGCCATTAATTGCTGCACTATCGACGGATGAGAATTTAATTAAAGAAATAAATTTTATGATTTTTTGGAGCGGATGTTACGAGTTAAAAGAAATGTTTAGATATACTTTGTTGGGATATTATCGGCTTGATAACAATGAAACAATTTTTATTAGGGAACCAGATGCTGAATTTAAACAAAAAATTTCTAACCAAAAAATTTTCAGTATCACAAAAAAATCGGTTCATCAATTTCTAAAAAATCAAAACAAAGAACTGTTTGACACTTGCTACAACAAATTACCAAAAAACATTATTGAGTATATGGAGTTTATGTCACCAAAAAACCATATGCAAAAATTTATGAACTCAAAATGCAAAATCACTTTTATCCATACAATGGATGATACTGTAATACCATACCAAGAGACGGTAAAACTTTATAATCTCTGTCCAGCAAAAAATAAAAAATTATTATTACTGTCGATTTATACACACGTAGATAAAAAAATTAATCTGCGAAGTATGAAAGATGTGTTGAAAGATATGAAAAATTTGTATCTTGTAGCAAGGGGATTGTAGCAAGGGGATTGTAGTGAGGGGATTTATTCAATTTTCTATTTCATCAACATCTTCAACCCAGATACAGCGACGCATACTACCAAGAAAAGGTACGTCTTCCGTCCAGTATCCTCTTAATTTTACATATTTACCGAGGTAATTCATTCTTAGCCCATTAACAACTGGCGGATTTACCAACATTACTAATTGACCTTCATCACTTATAAATACCACTCTTGTAACACCTTTAACAATATTCTCGTTGCTCAATTCAATCTTACCAGTCAATATAACATATTGTTGTACATCTTTTTTAAATGATTTCTTTTTTGAGCGAGACATTTTCGGTGCTCGTTCCAACTCTACAATCTCACCTGTGGGTAGTTTGATTTTGATTGTGACAGATTTCTCTTTTTTGAAAATAGAAATTGTCTTCCCAATTAAAGTACTCTGTTTTTTTGATGCCACAACAAACCACAAAACATTTACAATTACAAATAATCCAAGAAATGAAAAACCAATTATCTTAAATTTTCTACTTCTAATAATATCGATAAACATTTTTCAACCCTCCAAACCAACAACGCTCCACCGACTACGGTAATATAGTATAAAATATTAAATTTGTCAAGTGAAAAATTTTCCAACATTAAGTCACTCAGACTGTGTCACAATTCTACTTTTGGCCATTACGAGAGCCGATGAGTCGGCTCGTGGAAATCTCTGTGTTAAAGTCAACGACGAGCTTGCTTCGCTTCACCCGCAATGACGGATATTTTTGCTATTGTGACACAGTGTGAATGACGGACAATACAAACAAAAAGGCTACGAACAACATCAGAGTTTGTTAACACTGATCTTGCTCGTAGCCTCGAACATTAATTCGTTCCCTTAGTTAACAATCGGTGAAGTAAAATTGTTTCTTAACTCATTAAGATTCTTCGGTGGTTCTACTGGTGGACGAATAGAAATCTGTTCATATAAACGGTTTGCATAATTTGGCTGTTGCACTTTAGGTGCCGCCACCTTAAATTCCTTTTTCTCTAAGTCTTTTAGACTATCATAAGTGTCTACTCCAGCTTTTATTATACCAAGAAACCCAGCGGAACTAACTAAATCTGAGAATTTTGTATCCTTAATGGCCTTATTAAAACCTGTTCTATCTTTACTTGAATCTCCATCTTTACTTTTCCCTGTAAAAAAATCACAACCATTATTTGTGGCCTCTATACCAGACATTATGGCTGGTACGAGAGCAGCAACGAGAGCAGTAACGGCCAGACTTACTAGGACAGTTGTCAACGACGCTGTCACTACAACTGCTCCTGCAGCTGAAACTCCCAGTATACCAGCACTAAGTCCAGTTAAAAGAGTTGACCCTATAGTAGATAGGGCTGGAAGAGCAGTACCAGCTGTAATCATTGTTACAATGACTGCCACAACAATGATTGCAATAAGTGCTATAAGCGCCGCAAACCACCCCATGCTTCCTTTATCAGTAATCCTCATTTTACTTCCACTCTTATTCTCTGATTTTATGCTGTTATCTTGAACCCCTACTGCTTCGCCATTATTGAAATATTCTGCCGTTCTGGTTGTGTTATCTACTACAACATCGTTAAATCCTTTCATTTTTTTCCCACAACCCATTTTCTGAGTGAACGCAAAACTTGCGCTGCCCCAGGAATGATTAACTGTACTTTTTGATATTAATCCTCCTGCTTGAGCTACCGCTGTTATATCATTACCCTTCGCATCTTTAAACTTTGTGGTTATTGCTTCTGATGTATCGTTATATTTATATGTTGTCTCTGTTTTAATATTGATGGTCATTTGCTGATATTTACCACCATCCGCATTGTCACCCGCATCTACCCATATAAGTTTTTGCCCTTCGGTTATTGCGGATTCTGCTCGCTCATATTTATCAAAAGTTGTTGTCGTAGTTAAACCATCGGCATCTTTGTAGACAGATCTGGATAGTCTACCACAAGCATCATACTCAAACGAACCAACTTTTTCGCCATTTCTACATATACTGGCTGACTTTTCATCTTCATCATATGTCGTTTCTTCCTCAACTATTTCTCTTTCGTATATTGCATCAGCATTATCTTCTTTATGTTTCCCAGTATCTTTATAATGAAGTTTGAACTCCTTTGAACTTATGAGTTTGCCTTGTGCATCATGTTCCCAGGTTTTTGATACTCTACCCTCTTTGCCCCAATATATAAACGTTTCCAGTGTATCAGGATCGTTGTCGTGGTCACCAAGTTCCAAAAAGGTTATTTCTTTGGACGGTTTACCATTTACATATAATATCTCACCAGTTTTATAATAACCGTCTTTGTTTTTTGTTAAGGTTTGGATAGTATTCCCATCTTTATCTTGGATAGTAGTATTAGCATCTATTTTACTAAACAGTTCCTTTTTTAAGAGTTGACCTTCATCATTATAAACATAATTACCGATCTCTTTATCATCTTTATCGTATTCTTTAATCGCACCCCAGCCAACAACATCATTTTTAGAATTTTTTATCTCACCATATTCTATATATTTCTTACTAGTAACATCTGTAATTCTTGTTAATCTACCAAGATCATCATAATCAAAGTCGGTAACAATAAATTCTTTACCGTCGGTGCCAATGCGGTATATGTAGTCAATTTTGCCAGCAACAAATTTTGTAAGTTCTCCTGTTTTTAGATTGAGCCCCTGTGCTGCATGGCCACCATTGTAGATATATATAGTTGCTCCTTCCCCACCGGAAAGGTTAATATCACTGGTAACTGCAAACAACCTTGCTGATGGAACAAAAATCTGCATCCACAGAAATACTGCTGCTGTTGTCGCAGCAATTACCTTTTTAGCCATTGTTCTCTTTTTCCAGAAAACTTCCATACCCAACTGCCTAAAACTTTTCATAACTTTTCCCCCTCACCCCTTTTTTTTATTATATGTGCTTGTTACTTTAAGTTACTTACCATGTTTTGTTTTTGCCTACCCAAAGTGTTTCTATCCCCTTGGTTATAAAGAAAGTTGTTAGATTCGTTTTTTTGCTAAAACTTAACTTGACGAGTCCGTCGGTAATACTTTTTATTACCTCGTTATATTTTTTATCGTACGCTTCATAACTAATACCGTATGCTTTTACTGCTTCGTCGAAGACACCTTCCGCTACTGTGAGTGCAGCTTTTGCATTGTTAAAAATTAAGGTCTTACCTTTTGTACTATCTCCTACATTATTTAGTGCATTAGACTTTTTAGTAACTGCGGCGACTAACTCATCATTTTTTGTGTTTTTTGCACTCTGTGCCTTATCTCTTACAGTAATTAATCCATCTATTTTTACATTCAGATTGGCAACATCGCCATTGGCTTTTTTGAGGGCTTCGATGGCATTCTTATAGGCGTCACTGTTAAGAACAATGTTTGCACTATATTTATCAGGAGGAGAATAATTATTCTTAATCAAATTGATATCGCTTGTCAAGCGTGGTAACTCATCGTTGTTTATGGAACGTATTCTTTTTCTCCTATCGCCACACTTTTCACACCACTTCTTCCCGCCACATTTTTTAGCAGCAGCCTCCAACCCTTGTATTTCAGCTACAAGGCGTGATATTTCAGCTGTATTTCTATCGAGGTCACTTTGTCTATTTTTGTCAGTAATTTTTGCAGCGTTTAACCTACTAACTTGTATACCCCACTCCTTCTCCGCGGTACCTTTTGTTGCTAATTCGACACTAAGCGCAAGTGTCGCAGCGTTTAATTCCTTTTGTGCAGCATTAAGTGCAGCTTCTGCCTTGTTGAATCTTCCATATGCGGTGTCTTTTGTCGTCTCATCACCGCTCACACCAAGCGCAAGTGTCGCAGTGTATAATTCCTTTTGTGCAGCATCCAAATCAGATTTTGCGGTATTACAGGCTGTTTGTTTTTGTTTCATAATAGCGTCCGCGTCGTTCGCAGCTTTTGAATCAGTAACTACATTTTTCTTAAGCCATGCCAAACTGCCTTCTTTGGTAGCATCCATCTCACGATTAAAATCACCAAATATTGTATTTACTAATTCAATATCTTTAGCGGTTTTTGCAAAATCCCTGCCGAAGACTTCTGAAGAACCACTCATTCCAGCAACACCTTTGGCCAAACCTACTGCAAGTTTTCTTATTCCATCAGATGGATTTTCTATCATTTTTGCAACACCGTCTTTTAATCCATTCAAAAACTTTTCAACATTTGTAATAGTATCGCCGAAAATCTCCTTTGCTATATCACCCAAACCGTTTACACTATTATTAAAAGTTGCAAGAGCACCATTGAGTAATGCAGTGATCTGACTTTCATAGCCTTCTATCTTAGCTGTAAAATCAGTTGGAATGCTCCGTACATCAGATAGAATGCGAGTCAAATATTCAATTAATCCTCCTGCGTCTGTAAGAGTACTTCCTATAAAAGTATCTAAAGCAGTTAAAAATGTGTCTATTGCTGCTTCACAACCAGCAGGAAGATTACTTAATGTCTTTGAACTAAGTGACTTTAGAGAATCTGAGACTATTTTAAGAGAATCTGATAATAAATTAAGGCTTATCTTATATTGGAAATTAGCTTTTTCAACCCCATTACTATTATTATATGAAATAGATATGACAGTACCATCTGTATTTTCAATGCTAAGCGAAGACATTAGTGCACCAGGATTATAAATTATAACGTCTTTTATTGCGGCTTTTACTCTTCCATCTTCTAATGTTAACACAACTTTTGTAACTCCAAGTGCTTTTGCTACCTCGATTGCCGCTGCTTCTAATTCTTTATCATCAAGCTCATCATTACAATTTGCATCTATAATGATGTTTTTTCTACCAACATTGATACCTTTTTTATCCATACCACTATCGGCTATCTTAATTTCACTATAAAAAGCATCATATCCATAAGTACCTGTCACTTTAGAATTGGTATCATTGTAGCTTTTTTCACCAGCATATTCCCGTCTTGGGGTAATCAACTCTTTGCCAAATGTATCTTCGTAGGTAAATCTATACGTTTCCGTGTCACGACCATAGTCATCAGTTAATGTCTCTGTAATTACTTTACCATAGGAATCATCTTTATAATCCTTTAATTGTAAAGAATTTAAGTTTG
>JBDRIG010000084.1:0-4671 GCA_043816185.1 Elusimicrobiota bacterium
TTATTATTGGTGTCATTTACAAATTTATATTCGTTTATCTCCACCCGTTTAGCGGGAAGGAAGCGTGTCAAAAGATGCTGATTTTTGACAAAGGGGATGCTATTTTCTACTTGACATGCTTTTCCATAGATGACGGACAAAAAAAACGCTCACGATAACACATTTTGCTATTGCGACACAGTCTCATTGCGAGAGTCTGCAGGACTCGTGGCAACCTCTATTTTGAAATTACTTCGTTCGTTACGTTCGCTCACAACAACACTCACAGCAACAATTTGTGCCACTTATTCACCTGTTTTACTTTACAGTTTATATTTTACACTTTGCACCGTTTTTATTATTCACTTCTTATTTTTCCCTCCCTGTCTTTACGGTGCCGATATTTTTTTGCAAGTTAAATCCACTGGCCGAAAAACAAACATTTTTGTTTGTCCAACTGATGACACAAAACTTTCCGCGGATATCTGTAAAATTACCTCCGATGATCTTGAATATAGTGGAATTTTTAATCTAATATCTATGCCACTGGAGTCATCGGGGTTGATAGATCGGTCGTTTACAAAAAAAACTGACTTTTCAAAAAACGACCATGATATTGCCACGTCTCTCGGGATTGATACTATTGTAAAATTTAAAATAAAAACAAAATCAAATAAAATTACACTTTTCGGTTATTGTTTGGACACCGCATCTATTAAAAAAATTTTTGATAAGGAATATAATTGTTTTGACAATGAAACAAGAAAACTTGCCCATAATTTTGCTGAGGATATAATAAAAACGCTTACGGGACAAGAGATAAAATTCACTTCCAAAATAGCATTTTCAAACGCTAAAACAGGTAAAAAAGAAATATGGTGTATTGATTACGATGGCAAAAATCCTACACGACTTACATACCATAATTCAATTTCAATTTTACCTAAATTTTCTGCCGATGGGAACTATGTCTATTACACTACATACAAAAATGGCAATCCCGATATATTTAGATATGATTTTAAAAAAAATATAACAATTCCTTTTATTACATATCAAGGATTAAACATTCCAGGATCTTCATCTTGTGATGGCAAGTATTTTATAGCGACGCTTTCAAGAGATGGCGATCCAGAACTTTACCTATTTACAACTAATGGAAAGATGGTAAGACAGCTTACATATTCACGAGGCATTGATACATCAGCTTCTTTTTCTCCAAATTCAAAAGAGTTTGTTTTTGTTTCAGATAGAACAGGTAATCCACAGTTGCATATTATGGATATAGACGGTACTAACACAAGAAAAATTACATCTACTACCTATAACGACTCTCCCTGCTGGTCTCCAATTGGCGGTGCAATTACATTCGCAAAAAGAAACGGCTCGATTTTTGATATTTATGTTATCGATGTAAGTACAAATAAAGAGTATCAACTAACAAAAAATTCCTGCTCAAATGAAAATCCCTCGTTTTCTAATGATGGTCGTCGTATAGTTTTTTCTTCCAATAGAAATGGCAGGTACGAACTTTTTAGCATGTATTCAGACGGTAGCGAACAAAAACCTATTGGCTCTATTATTAAGGATTCTACGAATCCTGTTTGGTCACCTTGAGACTGTGATCGCAATAGCAAAATGTTCGTCATTGAGACTGTGTCGCAATCCATCTTTTACCATCTAGTGTTGGATTGCAGTACCATATTTTACCATCAGTTGCTATCCTCTATAAAAATGCAACTTTTTAGCTCATTGCGACACAGTCCCAATAACGACTAAGTTAAGATTGTTATTCTCAAAATTTTTAGTATAATTTCTCTGTATGAAAATAAAATTGTTGATATGTTTATATGCTGACGTGTTGAAAAAAATGTTGAAAAAAATGCTGGTACACTTATTTGATATAGTTGTACGATTTTTACATATCAGCATATTGGCATATCAACATATTGCCCGTCGTTCACATATCATCATATCATCACACAACCATGTTATCGTCGTTACATCGCTTCTCATCATCATATCATCATATCGTCATATCGCCTGCCTTTCCGCCCAATCATACATTGAAGAAACATATGATACAGGCGTCACACAATTTCAGGATGGTAGCTACGAAATTGCGATCGAATCGTTTGATATTGTAATTTCTACTGCTACAAAAAATGATAAAGATTTTCTAAGAAAAGCGTATCTCTATAAGGCAGATGCACTTTCTGAACTCATTGTTTTGGACGCTTCATTAAAAGAATACAATAATATAATCGAGAAATTTCCAAATACGGAGGAATCGCTAAAGGCACGCTTGGGAGTGGGGATTATTTATTATAAAGAAAACAATTATAAATTAGCCTGCCAATATTTTTTAAATTTTATGAAACGATTTCCAAATACAAAAATAACCGACAATGCTCAATATTGGTTAGGAATGCTCCATTTCAAAAACAAAAATTTTAAAAAGGCAACTATTTCTTTTACCGCTCTTACTCAAAATTATCCAAAATCTGATTATATCGTCGACAGCTGGCTTCGACTCGGTAACAGTTATTTTAATATGAAAAAATATAAGCAAGCGAGAAATTCATATGAGAAAATTTTAACAAAATATCCTTTGGCTGAACAGGTTGAGTTTGCACTTTGTGATATCGGACGCACATATGAATTGGAAGGTGCGACTTTGAAAGCCATTACTACCTACGCTCAATTCGTCGAAAGATACCCAAAATCACAACTTTCGCCAGAAATCACATATCGGGTTGCAGAATATTTTTATAAAATGAAAGATTATGATGCGGCTTCAAAATATTTCAAACAGATTATATCTAATTTTCCCAAGCACAATCTTTCGGAAGATGCAAATTTTATGTGTTCTAAAATTTATTATAAAATGGGTGCTTCAACAGATGCAATAAGATTATTCCAAAAATTTGTTGAAACATATCCTTCATCAAAAAAATATACCGAAGCAATACTTTATATCGGGAACTGTTATCTTGAATTATTTGATTATCATAAAGCAATTGAAAATTATGAAATTGGACTTAAATTCGAAAATTCCGACCATGAAGTTTTTGCAATGATAAAATATAACTATGGAATTGCTTATGAAAAAATAATGAATCTACTAGAGGCAGAAAAACATTTTAACGAGATACTTACTCGGTATCCTAAATCGTTTGCTGCAATACATATATATATTAGGCAGGGAAATGAGTTTGAAAAAAATGGTGATTATTTTGCGGCTATTGAAAATTACGAACTTGCTGCAATTATTTCTAAAAATAAAATGGTACAAAAAACTAATGGATTGTCTACTGATATAGGAGGAGCTATTGGAGCACTCGCACAGAAAAAAGTGGCAGATTGCTATTTTATGCAAAAAAAATATAAGCAGGCGTCATATGAATATTTAAAAGTAGTTTATCTTTTTAGCGATTCACAATATGTGCCAGAAACATACTATATGTCTGCTCGTGCGTCGGAAGAAATCGGATTTATTAAAGATGCAAAACGAAATTATGAAATTGTAAAAAAAAGATATGACGATACTCTTTGGGCCAAAAAAGCCCAAGAACGCCTTGACAATATTGATGAAAGTAACGCAAAAAATGAAGGGAACGAAAGGTAAATATGTTATCTATGCCATTAACAAATATTATCAAAAATTCTACATCCAATACATCCAATCAAAAAATTTCACAATCAGGACATTCTGATAGAGTAAAAATATTGTCGATATGGATTGACAATGTCTCGCTTAAAGATGCATTGATTACTATAGATAACTTTTTAACCGATTATAACTCAATTACATCAATAACCAAAAACACTCCGCACCAAATAATAACCGCAAATTCCTTAATGACTCTTGAAGTATGTAAAAACGAAGAATTAAAAAATGTTTTTGATAGTGCTGCACTTGTTATTCCTGAAAGTGCGGGAATTTATTTTAGTGCAAAATTTTTGAAAACTCCTATAAAAGAAAAAATTCCTGGAATCAATTTTATGATTTCAATACTTGAATATGCACAAAAGAAAAATCATTCTGTTTTTTTTCTCGGCAGTAAAGAAGAAATAATCGGAAAAGCAACGGACGAAATTAAAAAAAAATTTCCAGAATTAAAAATTGCTGGTTTTCATAACGGTTATTTTGAGAAAAATGACGATACTGTAATTTCAAAAATAAAATCTTCTAATGCAGAAATACTTTTTGCGGGATTAAACACCCCCTTTCAAGAAATATGGCTTAATAAAAATCTTAAAAAATTGGGTGTAAAAATCGCAATGGGTGTTGGTGGAAGTTTTGATGTAATATCTGGTAATTTAAGACGGGCACCAAAATGGATGATATATTCAAATATTGAATGGCTTTTCAGAGTATATCAACAACCATACAGAATTATAAGAATTATAAAACTTTTTTTCTTTGCATTGAAAATTTTGAAAGAAAGAATATGTTTTTAGGTTACTGATTACACTGTCACATTTCGCATCGAGGCAAGTTTGCTCGACAGCCCCGCTTCACAGCAATGCGGCTGTGTCGCAACAGCAAGCAAAATGTCCGTCATCTATGGAAAAGCATGTCAAGTAGAAAATAGCATCCCCTTTGTCAAAAATCAGCATCTTTTGACACGCTTCCTTCCCGCTAAACGGGTGGAGATAAACGAATATAAATTTGTAAATGACACCAAT
>JBDRIG010000085.1:0-8322 GCA_043816185.1 Elusimicrobiota bacterium
CTCACGGAGCACCGCATACACTATTATTTTTCACCTTATGACTTTTAGCGGTGCGAGTGAGAGCCCGCCCTCAAAGGCGAGGCGTTTCCGCGAAGCAATTCCCGAACGCCCTTCTGACGAGCGTCTCAAAGAAACTTATTCCCGAGCGACCTTTAATTTTCTTTTCTTTTTTGTCGCCCGCATCGGCAAATCTTGCTTTTGGTGGAGCAAAACTTTTTCAATATCGCTTTCTTGTGGAAGATTATTCCCGCGAAAAACAATCATTCCTTTTGAATCAATCAAAATATTCGTCGGAAGACCATGAATCTTAAATTTTTTTGTAACTTCTGCTTGTGTATCAAGCAAAACTTTATGCAGTATTTTTTCTCTCACTACAAAATTCACAACTTTCCTTTCTCGCTCTTGGACATTTATTGAAACAACTGTAAGCATTTTCGGTCCGTATTTGCTGACTATTTTATTTAATTCAGGAATTTCTCTTACACAGTAGGGACACCAAGTGGTAAAAAAATTAATGAGTACTGGAGTTTTACCACTATAATTTGAAAGTTCAAACGTATTGGTTGAAGAAAGTTCTTTAAGTAAGAAATTAACTGACTTATTCTCTATATCTACATTTGGCGAAGCGAAAAAAACAGAAGTAAAAAGTAGAGAATAAAAAATAAGCAGTAAAGTCAAAAAACAAACTTTTGTTTTCATAATTATTACCTTTTCTTCTTAAAAAAATTTTTCATTAAATTAGCACATTTACTTGAAAGCACTCCGCTTTTTATTTCAATATGATAATTTATCTTTTTATTGTTTGCAATATTTACTACACTTCCGCAAGCACCAGATTTATCGTCGTAAACACCAAAAATAATTCTTTTAATACGAGCCCAAATAGCACCACCAGCGCACATTAAACAAGGCTCGATTGTAACATACAAGTCACAATTTGTCAAGCGATAATTTCCTATTTTTTGTGCTGCTTTTTTTATCGCCAAAATCTCCGCATGCGCAGTTGGATCATTCTTTTTTATTGTCAAATTATGTGCTCTACTAATAATTTTGTTATCTTTAACTATGATGCACCCGACCGGCACCTCACCTTTTTTTAAAGCCTTTTTTGCTTCTTTTAACGCCTCTTTAATAAAAAAATTATCACTCATTAAATTCACTATTAAATCCGCGCCGTGCAGGAGTTGAACCTGCAACCTTTCGGTTCGTAGCCGAATACTCTATCCAATTGAGCTAACGGCGCATCTATAACACTGAAGAATATTGAAGCACCTTCGTATCAATAGTCTTAGTCAAAAAATTTAGTACAAAATTTTCGTATATTCTATAGAATTTCGTACAATTCTTATCCATTTTCAGCGGTTGTATTTTACATAATTTCCATCAATACTGTAAGATTTTTTCATTTTGATACTATTTCTGACGATGATATTTCAAAGGTCGAATCTTGGCTTAATAACAGACCAAGAAAATGTTTGGGGTTCTCTACCACAAATGAGGTTTTCAATTCTGCTAAATGCGGGGGTGTTGCACTTGGTGGTTGAATTCACCTGTGACAGACAATTTCACCACTACTGAAGGTTTTTTAAAACTATTTCTGTCATTATATTAAGTGGTGGAGTATGTGGAATTAATGCATCTTTTTCCGATAAAATTTCATAAACGACAACTCTATTGGCAAAATTTCCATTTATCATTTCATCTTTATTAAAAATCTCTTTTATATATTTTTTCCAAAATTCATTATAAACGTCCAAAGATTTCTTGTCCCATTGAAATATCCTATAACTTTTACCCAACCGTATTGCTTCCCCTATATTGAAAAAAATATGTGTTATGCCTTCCTGTTTTATTTTCAGGTATAATTCATCTGCGGAATTTGACGACTTGGCAAACTCAACTATCGGTGTCAAATCGTGGGCAGAAGAAACAACCGGCACCCTATCAATGTAAAAACTCCTGCCCTCACCGATAAACAAAACTTTTGCATTCTTTGGTAAATTCTTATTTATAAACTCCATTGCTGCATAATAGCCGTAAGGATACGACGAATGAGTAGTACTTAAAAAATCTTTTTTTGATTGCTTTCCTACAACAACCTGCCATCCACCCTGAATATAATAAATCCAACTTGCCCAATAAACATTCATGGTACAGATAAATAGAATAATTAACATTAAAAATTTTTTAAGTGATTTATAAAAGTTGCCGGTCAGATAATAGGCAATAATTAGTCCTGCTGCCGTGTATGCTGGCATCATAAATCTTATCATTGTACTTGAAATCGACCAAGTGAGCCAGACAACCAAAAAATATACGATAAAATATTTCAAAATACCGGGCGGTCGGCCAAGAAAAAACATCAACGGAAGCAACATTAGAAAAAGCGGCGTAAAATGTTCGGAATTGGGAATTTTTCCCATAGTTATGTTCCACGGATGCTTAACCCAATCCGACAACGAAAATGTTCCGAACTGTCTTGCTTCAACAATAAATCCCTTCAATTTCTCATAATCCGACGTGCTGTCTTTCGGGAATAACCCGCTCATATACGGATATACGGGATTTTTTTTATAAATATGATTTTTTACAAGCCAAGGAGAAACAACGGCAAAAGATATAAATCCCCAAACAATTATGTTTTTTATCGTCTTACGCAAAGACGGAAAATAACTAAAAATATATGCCGCAGCAACGCCGCCGGCAACAAACAATCCCGTATATTTCACGCCCATTGCAATGCCGGCGAAAATTGCCGAGAGAATTAACCATATTTTTTTTTCATCCGAAAAATTAATAATACCGTAGAGAGAGAGCAACCCGAAAAATGCCAATAACGCCTCGGAACCGCAGGACCAAGAACCTATCATTACATGAGTTATTGTGTAAAAAATAAGTGAAGCCCAAATTCCGGTTTTTAGATTAAAATATCTTATTGAAATTGACAATATTACCAGGCAGGTAAAAATTCCAGAGCCATAATTTATAAGTTTCGCTATAATTTCATCTTTTATAAAAAGTCCCGTCGTAAAAAGCATGCTTGCTACTGCCGGCAAATTGGAGAGAAACACAAACGGCATATTAACGATTTTATGGTGAATTTTATAAAAGTTGGGGACGCCTAAATGATAGACAAGGGAATCGTAAAAAATCTCTGGACTTAACGCCCCAGACAGATTAATCAATATTGCGATAATTAAAACGAAAATCGCAAAAATATCCAACGCCGACAATTTTTCGCTCTGGAAATCAATTTTCGGTGGATTTTTCTTCAAACCAACAACACCAAATATCGAGAATATAACAACTATAAAATATATTATGGAACTATAAAGTAATCCAATCACACCGAGAAAAAATATTAGATACGCCATAACTCCAAGTCCCAAAGCAACGGAAAAAACAATCTCTTCAAGAAAATTAAAAAATACGAGACCTGCACGCAATAAAACTAATCGCCCGACGGCAAAAGCCGAAAAGAAAAAAAATCCTGCCAAGAGAATACTCAGCAAATGCTTGAAAATCAAAAGATTTCCAAAATTAAAAATACCAAGATACTGATCAATCGAAAGCATAATTTCCAAATTATTAAAATTCGGCTTAAAAATAGAATAATAATTTTTTAGTACGATAAATCCCCAGATACATATAACTGACCACACTAACCAACTGGGGAAAAAACTTTTTTGCTCAACCTTTTTTATTTTGTTTTTTTGCATATATTTATTATCGACAAACCAAATGGAATTTTAATTATACTTTCTATAAAGATAAACAGCGGAACAAAAAAATTAAACAGAGAAAGTGGTAAAGATTCCAGTGTTTTTCTTTTCAAAATTTTGCCGTTGAAAAACCAGCCCAAAGCACCAAAAATATTAATATAAAACTGTTTTTCTATAATAAAACCGGCATCTTCCAATTTATTTTTTATTTCCAATTTTGAATATCTTCTATAATGTCCAACGTTTTTATCTAAATTACTGAAAAGAAAGCGACATGCAGGAACTAATAATATAAGCACTCCGCCATCTTTTAAAACTTTGTTCATATTTCTTAAAGCAGCGACATCATTTTGAATATGTTCAAGCACATTAGAAGATATAATCGTATTATAACCATTTTCTTGTAGAATGTCGGTTTCAGATTCAATATTAAGAACTGCGGAATGGAAATTTTTACAATTATGGAATCTTTGCTTTACAATATTTACATACTCATCGGATATATCGGCTGCAGTAACATCAAAATCGTTAACATAAAATTGCGTTATTGTTCCTAAACCACACCCGACTTCTAAAACCTTTCCTTTGATATATTTAAAAAACTTACTGTAAATCCATGAACTGTATTTATTTATTTCTTCTACTAATTGCAACGTGGAATGTCCTATATCCATTTTTACCTCTTCAATATAGCTGACAAAGTTAAAAATCCTATTTTTATATCTGAAAAATTTCGTGTTTTGAAAACTCTTTTTAGTAAATATTTCCAACGCCAATAAAACTTTTTATATGCCCAGTTGTAATATTTTGTAATTTCTTCTGCTTTAACAGTCGGTAAGTTCATTACTGGTTTTGACAAATCATACTCGTCCCAATTTTCCGTAGTCAAAATGCCATTGTCTTTCGCCCACTTAAACATCTCACTTCCGGGATAAGGAGTTGTTATATTAAAAATGGCAACATCTGGTGCCAACTTGATAGCATAGTCAATAGTTTTCTGCATTGTCTCTTTTGTTTCACCTGGATTTCCAAGCATAAATGCCACACGAATATGAATGCCTGTTTTTTTTGTTATCTTGATTGCATTCTCAACCTTTTCAAGAGAAATTTTTTTATGAATATTTTTTAGAATCTGTTCGTCGCTAGATTCAATTCCGTACATTATTTGATGGCAACCAGCCTCTTTCATCACTCCCAACAATTCCTCATCCACAAAATCTACCCTTGCGAAACATGACCAGAAAATATTCATTTTTTCGTTGATAATTTTTCTACATAAATCCCTTACATTTTCTTTTTTTGTGGTAAAGACATCGTCATAAAAACTAATCTCTTTTATCCCGTATTTATTCTGTAACAAAAACATTTCCTCAAAAATTTTTTCCGATGAACGGTTTCTTACCTGTTGCCCAAGATAACTACCAAAACAAAATGTGCATCTTCCGGGACAACCACGGGTAGTCATCATCCCTACAGCAGGAAGTTTTTTGTAACTTCCTCTAGCTGGAAAATATTTTTCCATCGGAAGAAGATGATATGCTGGAAACGGTAAAATATTTATATCTTTAATAACAGCGCGTGCCGAATTATGAATAATATTTTTATCTTCTTTATATGAAAGCCCTGTGATTTTTTTTTTATCCACTCCTGCTATAAGTTCCCTAAATGTTTCCTCACCCTCGCCTCTGACTATAAAATCAACGGATTCGTTTTTTAATATGTCCTCTGCCATAACAGACGGATGAACACCACCTAAAACGATTTTTGTATCTGGAAAAATATCTTTTGCTATTTTTGAAACAATTAAGGCAGATGAAATAGTAGGTGTTGAGGAAGTTATGCCTATATATTCTGGAATGCTTTTCTGCTTTGCAAAATAGTTCAGCAATAGTTGATAAACTTCCTTATATGTAAGTTTAAGAGCATCGGCATCGATTATCTCAACATTAACATCGCTTTTTTCCAAATATGCTGCGATAGATGCTAATCCAAAAGGAGGCATACAACTTGCCACATTTTGCCAGATACCGCCTTTCGTTATCCATGGTGGATTAATGAATAAAATATTCATATTAATCGATAAATCTGTATTTTATCAATGTTATCAGTGCTATAACACCGTCACGCCAGCCAATTTTTTTCCCCTCTTTATATGTTCTGCTTTTGTACGAAATAGGCAATTCACATATAGAAATTTTCCTTTTAAGAATTTTTGCCGTAATCTCTGGCTCAAATTCAAATCTATTTGATTTCAAATTTAATGACAATATAACATCACTTCTGAAAACTTTATAACATGTTTCCATATCTGTTATATTTGAACCATAAATTAAATTTGTTAAAAAATTTAATAATTTGTTACCGAAATAGTGATAAACATACCTTTTTTCTTTCAATTTCAAAAACCTTGAGCCATAAACAACAGAAAATTTTCCGTCAATTATCGGCTGTGCCAATTCAATAAGTTGCTCCGGTTTATATTCCAAATCAGCATCTTGAATTGTAATAATCTCGCCTGTTACATATTTTAACGCAGTTCTTATCGCAGCACCTTTACCAAAATTTTTTTCATGAAAAATAACTTGTAGTTTGTGATTTGTAATTTGTAATTTTTTTAGTATCTCCGTCGTTCCGTCGGTTGAATAATCGTCAACAATAATAATTTCTTTTGGAAAAAGTGATGTAATTTTTTCAACAATTTGCTCAACAGTATCTTTTTCATTAAAGACTGGAATGATGACTGAAACTTTTTCAAGATTACTCATAAAAACTCCCTGAAAACACAGTTCGCGAATACTATTCCTCTATCTGTAAGTTTTAAAAAATTGTCCTGCTCTTCTAACAACCCATCGTTTTTAAGATTGTTTATTTTTGTTAAAAATTTTTCCCTCATATTGTCCAATATTTTCATGCCATCTATGAGCCGTAAGCCGAGCATCAAATCTTCAGACATTTTTTGTTCACAATTAAGTTCCTCAAAAGTAAGTTGGAATTTTCCACCCAAGTAATCTGTAAAATTTTCGGTGTTTTTTATTCTTTTGCCTTTGATATATGAAACGGCACCCAAACCAAAACCAATATATTCGCCGTTATACCAGTAATTTATATTGTGCTTACATTGTCGCATGGGGCGACAAAAATTAGAAATTTCGTAGTGCTTGTAATTATTTTTCTTAAGATATTCAATTGCAAATTGAAACATATCAGCAGACAAATCATCATCCACAACAACATCGTTTTTATGAAAACTCGTACCTTCCTCGATAGTCAAACTATATACGGAAATATGCTCGGGACTAATTGCCATTATATCAGTTAAAGTTTTCTGCCAATTTTTTAATGTCTGTTCTGGAATGCCGAAAATTAAATCAATGTTTATATTTTCAAAACCAATTTTTCGTGCAAGGTCAAATTTTTCTAAAAAATCTTCTTTTGTATGAACCCTCCCGAGTGTTTTTAATAAATTATTATCAAATGCTTGAAGACCAAAACTTAAACGATTAACTCCAAAATCTTTTAATATTTTCAACTTACTCTCTGTAACCGATTCTGGATTGACCTCAAAAGTAAATTCTGTGTTTTTGCGAACACTGAATATTGCACACAGTCTGGTAAGCAAAAATTCAATTTGTTTTTCGGAAAGTACAGACGGTGTTCCACCACCAATATAAATTGTTGGTGGTGAACGAAGGTCAAGCAGATTTGCAACTGACGAAGTTTGCGGTAAAACGGGAAACGGTAGAGACAAAGAAAACTCTTCAGCAAGAACTTCCAAATATTCGTCTATTGGATTGTTTGCAACGACATCCGCGTCAATCGACATTGACACAAAATCACAGTAATCACATTTCTTCCTGCAAAAAGGTATATGAATGTAAACGGCAGGGTTATCCCCTGCCGTCACACTATTTGTATACACACTATTTATATAATTATGTAAGATTGCCACGGCTTCGCCTCGCGATGAGACTGTGTCACAACAGCAAAATGTGTGTCATTACGGGCTGAGGACGAAGTACGAAGTCCCGATTTATCGGGACGATGAAGCCACAATAAATCGAGATTGCCGCGAGCTGATAAATCGGCTCTCACAATAACCAAAAGTAAAGTTATGACACAGTCTCGATGACAGCTGTTTCTATTTTTTTTCTTCCTTTTTTTCTTTGAAAAGTTCGGAAACGCCAGCGATGGAACCAAGTATACCCGATGTTTCTAAGGGTAAAAATATTTTCGTCGCTTGACCATCCGCTACTTTTCCAAGCGTTTCAAGATATTTTATTGCTAAAAGGTCATTTGTCGGACGACCAGAGTGAATTGCATTATACACAACCTCAATCTGGTATTTTTCTGCATCGGCAACCTTTTTTATTGCCTCGGATTTTCCCTCTGCTTCCAAAATTGCCGAAAGTTTTGAACCCTCCGCTTTCAAAATTGCTGCCTGACGAAACCCTTCCGCTTCAAGTATGTTTGCGCGTTTTTCTCTTTCCGCTTTCATCTGTCTTGACATTGCCTGCGTAATATCCGCCGGCGGTTCAATTTTCCGAAGTTCAACACGAGTTACCTTTACCCCCCAAGCATCTGTTGCTTCATCTAAAACTTC
>JBDRIG010000086.1:0-10951 GCA_043816185.1 Elusimicrobiota bacterium
AATAGACAAAAAATTAGATAAAATTTTTCAAATGACTTCTAAATCTAAGAAAATTCAGGAAAATTTTGAACCTGAACTTTATGTTGTTAACAACTCTGTTCCTTCCTACCAAGGGTTAGATTATTAAATGAGTTGACAAGCAAGGGTGTTACACTCGTAGAGCTGATAATAAGCACTGTTATTCTTTCTATTATAGCGATAGTTGTAGTTCCACTATTTTTAAAGTGGATGCAGTTTTGGCAATTATCAACGGCGAAGATAGAGATTCAACGCGATGCAAGAACTATTATTTCGACAATCAGTAGGCATTTAATGCAAGCAACCACTTCATCGGTAATAATAGACAGATATAATTCTAATCAGCCGCCATACTCAAGAATATCATTTACAAAGGTAGATAAAACGTTTACTTATTATCAGGAAGGGCAGAAGCTTTACGAGGTTATTGGTTCAACTAGATGTCTTGCAAAGTCTGTAGTGATATTATATTTTGCCTACCCTGAAACGCGAGATGATTCAATTATAAATATTTCTTTGACAATGGAAAAAAAGATTATGTTGGGTTCAAAAACATCACAATTTTTAACTCAGAAAGTAAAGACGAGAATTATGAATTGATTAGAGGAATCTATGAGAAACAATAAAGGACAGTTGGTAGTTTTAGTACTTATGCTTGTTATGGTATTATGTTGCGCAATTCCATTTCTTGTATACGTCGTAAAACATGATGTAAAGTGGATGGTGAAAGAGGTAAAATCTACAAGGGCTTTTCATATTGCGGAAGCAGGTATTGATAGGGGCGTGTTTACGCTTAATGGGATAACCGATGGTTGGAATAAAGTGACAGAAGGAATAATACCAGCAGGCTATGACGGTGAGACAATATATACAGATATTACAAATGGACAATATAAAATAAAAATAACTTCACAACCAGAAGCAGGTTATGTTACAATTATGGCAGTTTGTAAAGATAGAACAACAGACGAATTAAGAGGAATCAAAAAAGTCTATTCAAAAACTTCTGCACAATCAGTACTTGATTCAGGCGGTAATATGAGTTCTGGAGGTAATTTTGTAATACATTGGGGTCCTATAAAAGCACGAGGAGATATAGATCTTTCAGGTAGTGCTGTGGATAGATATTATCCAAGAAAATATGCGCGTGGAAATATCAATCCAAGAAATCCGCCCGATACTGATAATTGTGAATACTATGTTAAAAAAACACTTTCTAATTTGGCCGAGGTCGATCTAATGTATTACGAAAATTTGGCAAAAAATTATGTTCCTCAAATTGAAAACGGTTCTTTTACAGGTACAACTGGCGGCTACCTCGAGGGAGATTGTACCTTTGGCCCCAATTTCAGAGATTGGAATGGTGGCATAAGAGTAAACGGCGTTAATGGGGTTGGTGAAGTGCCTACATACTACATTACAGGTAATGTTACATTGAAGACCGGTACATTCATAAAAGGAAACTTGATAGTTAAAGGCAATCTTAGGTTTAGTGGCAATGGTTTTGCAAATACTGACGACGATGACGATCTGCCTAATTATCAGGTCTTTGTTCCGAGTAATGCGAAAAAAGAATATTATCATAAAACTGGTTGTACTCATGCTACTGCACAGCAAGTATGGATTAATAGGGGTTGGCAAAATAGTGCACAAGCAACATTATCTAATATAATATTTAATGGTTTGGTTTATGTTGAAGGAAATATAAGTTCACAGGCAGGGAATCAAACAGTTGTAGGCGTTACAATTGTTAGTGGAAATATCGAAAATTTAAACGGTAATTCCGAAATTTATTATGACGGTGATGTTGCTGAAGAGGTAGAATATGCCGATCAGAAATTTAATGAAGAATCGTGGGCTGAATTCGTACCAGGTACATGGAGCAATCCTACGTGGTGAATAGGCAGCACGACCGTGTCATAACTATACTTTTGGTTATTCAGACTGTGTCGCAATGAGCTAAAAAGTTGCATTTTTATAGAAGATAGCAACTAATAGTAAAATATGGTACTGCAATCTAACACCAGATGGTAAAAGATGGATTGCGACACAGTCTGAATGACGACAAAATCGCTCGCAACGACACGCGTTTTGCTGTTGCGACACAGTCTCATTGCGAGGGGCGAAGTGTAAGATATGGGTTGTAAGGTAAAAATTAGAAACCGAAATTAATCACTAATCTTGGATGTTAAAATGGATATAAAAACAATTGTTAAATTAGCGTTGAAAGAAGATGTGCCAAAAGGCGATATCACTACGGATGTGCTGATATCGAAAAATAAAATTATTTTAGCAAAATTTATCGCCAAGGAAAATGGTGTTGTTTGTGGATTAGATATTGCAAAATTAGTTTTTCAGCAACTTGACAAAAAAATTAAATTTGTGAAAAATATAAATGATGGGCAAAAAGTAAAAAATGGTCAAGTGATTGCGACGGTAAAAGGAAAGGCACGAGTGATTTTAACCTGCGAAAGAACAGCATTAAATTTTTTACAACACTTATCAGGCATCGCAACACTTACAAGAAAATTTGTTGATATAATTGCACAATCGCATAATCGCACAACTTCAAAAATTTATGATACTCGCAAAACAATACCACTTTTAAGAGAATTGGAAAAATATGCCGTTCGTTGTGGTGGTGGGTATAATCACCGACCGAATCTTTCAGAAATGATTTTGGTAAAAGATAATCACTTAAAAATAATTCAAGATTCAGAGTTTAGAATTGAGAATTTGTCGAAGGGTAAAAAAGTAGAAATTGAAGCGGAAAATCTTGAACAGATAAAAAAATTTCTAAAACTAAACCCTGATATAATTATGCTTGACAATATGAATTTTGGATTGATGAAAAAATGTATAAATTATATTCGCAAATATTCAAAATGTGAAATTGAAATCTCGGGAAATGTAAATCTAAAGACGATTAAAAAAATCGCATCTCTTAACTCTGATAGAATTGCCGTCGGAAAAATTACCCATTCAGCATCCGCTCTTGATATTAGTTTAGAATTTTGATGAAAATAATTGGTAAAAAAATAATTCGCTTTACAAAAACTACATCAACGCAAGATTATGCAAAAAAAATTGCTAAAAAGTCGCAATCGTGTACAATTATTATTGCCGAGAAACAAACAAAAGGTCGTGGTCGATTTGAAAATTTATGGAATTCGTTAAAAGGTGGACTTTACTTCTCGGTAATTTTGAAACCAAAAATAGAGGCAAAAGAAATTCCAGTATTAACATACAAAATGGCGTTGGCAATAGTTGCGACATTAAAAAGAATAGTTGCGAAAAATTATAGTGTTTTGGTAAAACCACCAAATGATGTTATTGTAAAATGTGAAGCATGGAATAAAAAAATTGCTGGAATTCTGACGGAAAGTTCCATCAATAATAATAAAGTTGAGTGGATTATTATTGGTGTTGGAATAAATATTAACAATAAAATTCCCAAGAATCTTAAAAACATCGCAATCTCGCTTAAAGAAATTATCTCACCATCTATTTCAAATATGAAGCAGATGTTTTATTTGCAAACAGATGATGAAATTACAAAAAAAAATTTGAACATCGACAAAATTTTTAATGAAATAATAAGAAAATTTGTAAAAGAAATTAAAGCTTGATTTTTGTAAAAATTTTTATACAATAATCCCGATCCCATATAGTGATTTCAAAGCGGAGGAAATTTTGTGAAAATATTAGACTGCCTTAATGATCTAAATATCCTGTGGTTTGTCATCATAGTTGTGGCTGGATTGTGTCTTGTGACTATAGCTGTAGTTATTCTGCTTCTTGAAAAGACAGAGCAAAAACCTATCGATGGCGAGGGTTTTTCGGAAAGAGATAAAAAATTTATTGCCGAGGTTATAGAAAAAAAGATTGCCGAACTTGTTACAAGATTTGATCTTTTCAAAGAAAGCATGGATTCGGCAATACATATAATCCAAACTGTCCTCGGCAGAATTACTACAAAAATTGATGATTTGGATAAATCTGCAGATTCTTCGCTTAATCAAAGCCAAACACAGGAAACGGAAAGTAAATAGACGATATAAGTTTGAGAAACTATAAATCCAATGAATAAAAAAAATATTTCATACATAGGAATAACAGTTGGTGTCACACTAATTTTTTTTGGTAGTAGTTTTTTGTGCCTCAGAGAAAAGGCATTAAGAAAATGTGCTATCGAAAATCCAAAAAAAGATGAAACCATAAAATATGATGTCAAAAAAGACGAAACCAAAAAAGATGAAGCTATAGTATCTAAACCAATAGTTAAACTACAATCTCCGACCGTAAAACAAACACCAGATCCGCAAAGCATCGAGAAGGTATTACCAAAATTGTCAGCAAAAACACAATCGGCTACAGTCACCAAGCATCCTTTAGTTATTGTGCAGGGTGCCAAAGATAATTCAATTAAATTAAAGAAATCGCAAAAAAAAAGAAAAATATCTTTCAGATACAGAAGTTCTAAACCGAAAACAGTATTTCTTATCGGTGATTTTAACAATTGGGATAAAAAGGCCAACCCAATGAAACAGGGAAAAAACTATGTTTGGGAAGCAATTTTATCTTTAATCCCTGGTGAATATCAGTATGCTTTTGTCGTAGATGGCAAAAGAATAAACGATCCAAACAATAAAAAAACGGTTCATCTCAAAGATGGCAAAGCATCTATTTTGAAAATTGAACCGATACAATAAATCCAAATCCTTCCTCAAAATGGAAAAATATTAAACGAGAAACAATCTGTGATATTAAGATACACGATAGTACTGTTAATAAGAATGTGTTGCAATAGTAAAATGTTCGTTATTGTGAACGATAGCGAAGCAATCTCGTCGTTGACCAAAAAACAGAGATTGCCACGAGCCGATAAATCGACTCTCGCAATGACCAAAAGTGGAGTTGCGACACAGTCTCAATAAGAGGGGAAGGGTTGAGTGAATCTTCTTGCAATTGATATAGGGAATACAACTGTAAATTTTGGGCTCTTTGAAATTTCACAAGACGGAAAAAATAAAAAGCTAAAAACAAAAACAAAAATTTTAACCGAAAAATTTCAGAAAATTCCTCCTCCTCTTAATAATTACGACAACGCAATCATTACTTCCGTTGTTCCTAATGTAACCAATAAAATAATCAGCCAGTTAAAAATCAAACCGATAGTTCTTAATAGTAAAAATATACCCATCAAGATTAAACTTAAAACTCCAGAAAAAGTTGGTTCAGACCGTCTGGTGAATTCTGTTGCTGTTAGTGAACTTTACGGTGTTCCATCGGTAGTTATCGATTTAGGGACGGCTACAACCCTTGATGTTATATCAAAAAACAGGGAGTATCTCGGCGGTATAATTGCACCGGGTATCAGAATTTCAGCAGAATCGCTTTATGAAAAAACAGCAAAGTTGCCTAAAATAAAACCAGAAATCCCAAAAAACGTTATAGGTAAAAATACAAAAGAAGCGATACTGTCTGGCATATTTTATGGACAAATCGGACTAATAAAAGAAGCAATAAATAAAATCGAAAATCGGAAATCATCGAGTAAATCCATCGCATGTTTTACTTGTGGCGAGGAAGTTGAAAGCAAAAATTTGAAAGTTATTTTAACTGGTGGTTATGCAAGTTTTTTTTCAAAGTATTTTCCAGATTTTATAATTGATGAAGATATTACGTTAAAAGGGCTTGAAATAATCTTCACTAAAATTAGGAGGACAGTATGAACTGTATAAAAAAATTTTTTGTTTGCTTCGTTTTCACAAAAGTGAAGTGGATTTATGTGATCTGTATTTTTTGTCTGTGTAGTTTATGTGCAAGTTTTTCTTTTTCGGTGGTTTCTGATTTTGATGAACTTATCAATAAACTTGAAGATACATACGTTGAACCATTGACAAAAGATGTTGGTAGTATCTTAGGCGGTGGTATGTTTCATTCTGGTAGAGCACTCGGAGTTATTCCAGGAATTGATGTTGGATTTTCTGCATCATCCGCGTTGATGCCAGCAAATGACGACATTATTCTAATAAATGCAATTGGCAAAAAACCTTTCGGATTTTCATATATCCAGCTATCAAAGGGACTTCCGTATGGAATTGATATTATGCTTCGCGGTTTTCCCGAGACACAAGATATAAAATTACTTGGAGCGGGGCTTAAATATGAAATTATTGAGAAAGGAATTGCCGTTGTGAAACTTGGCTTTTCAGTAGCGTATTCATACAACCAATTGCAACACCCGAATTTCAAAGCAACAACAAATTCACTTGCAGGTATTTTTTCTGTAAAAATTCCTGTTGTCGAGCCATACCTTAGTGTTGCGATTGATTCAACCAAACTTGAAACAGATTTCACGGTTGCAGAACTTGGTGGGACGAAAACCAATGTTGATGTTACCGCTTCACAGCCTCGCTATATTTTGGGATTGAATTTTTCGCTGTTACCGTTTACGTATATAAATCTTGCAGGAACATATTCTACAGATCATTACGGGGTTGATTTTGGAGTTGGACTGAATTTTTAACTTGACATCCTAAAATTTTTAAGTATAATAGTTTGTTCTGAAACTTTTTTGTGAAATCGTATTTAGTATAAATCTGAAAAGGAGGTGATATTTATGAAGATTAGACCGCTCGGCGACAGAGTAATTGTCAAACCTGCAGAGGAAAAAGAGGTGAGAAAAGGTGGAATTATAATTCCAGACTCGGCAAAAGAAAAACCACAGGAAGGCGAAATTATAGCTGTTGGTCCTGGTAAAGTTGATGAGACAGGTAAAAAAATTCCGATGGATGTCAAGGTAAATGACAAAATTCTCTACGGAAAATATTCCGGAACTGAGATAAAAATCGACGACAAAGAATATCTTATTATGCATCAGGAAGATATTTTGGGAATAGTTGAGTAAAGTGATGTGATGATGTATGGCAACAATGGTGATATGTGGTAAAGTAACGACGGCAATATGGTGATATAGTTGTATGGTTTTTATATATCAATATATTAACATATCGCCGAATTTGACAGGAGGAAAAAATGGCAAAACAGTTAAAATTTTCTGACGAGGCAATGCGCTCTATTAAATCGGGCGTTGACAAACTCGCAAATGCAGTAAAAGTGACTCTTGGACCTAAAGGTAAATATGTCGTACTTGATAAAAAATATGGCTCACCAACGGTAACCAACGATGGTGTAACTATCGCCAAAGAAATTGAACTTGAAGATCCGTTTGAGAATATGGGTGCAGAACTTGTAAAAGAGGTAGCATCAAAAACAAACGACGTAGCAGGTGATGGTACAACGACAGCTACACTTCTAGCACAATCAATAATAACTGAAGGTTTAAGAAACATCACAGCAGGTGCAAATGCAATTCACGTAAAAAGAGGAATTGACAAAGCAGTTGAAGCAGCCGTGAATTACATTAAAAAAGTTGCAAAAAAAATTCCGCAAGACGATCTTGGTAAGGCGAAGGACGAGATAGGTCAGATTGCAACGATTTCTGCAAACGACAAAGAAATTGGAAATCTCATAGCGGATGCGATATTAAGGGTTGGAAAAGACGGTGTTATCACTGTTGAAGAAGGAAAATCTGCTGAAACAACTCTTGATGTTGTTGAAGGAATGCAGTTTGACAGAGGATATGTTTCTCCATATTTTGTCACCGATGCAGAAAGAATGGAAGTAATTTTGGAGGATGCTTATATCATCATTACCGATAAAAAACTTTCATCAATGCAGGATCTTCTTCCACTTTTAGAAAAAATTGCACAGACTGGCAAACAGTTTCTTATTATTGCAGAAGATATAGATGGTGAGGCTATGGCAACATTGGTTGTAAATAAACTTCGTGGCACACTTAAGTGCGCCGCAGTAAAAGCACCAGGTTTTGGCGATAGAAGAAAGGAAATGCTTGAAGACATCGCAACATTGACGAAAGGTCAGGTTATTTCCGAAGATTTAGGATTGAAAATTGAGAAAATAGGACTTGATATGCTTGGTATGGCGAAGCGCATCGTTGTTGATAAGGAAAACACAACCATTATCAGCGGTGCTGGTAACAAAGAAGACATTAAAAAGCGTGTCAATCAGATAAGAAAGCAAATTGAAGATTCAACGTCCGATTACGATAAAGAAAAACTTCAGGAACGGCTCGCAAAACTTGTCGGCGGAGTTGCAGTTATAAATGTTGGTGCATCAACCGAAACCGAGATGAAGTCCAAAAAGTTTAAGGTTGAAGATGCGATGCATGCAACCCGTGCTGCTGTTGAGGAAGGCGTTGTACCAGGCGGTGGAGTTGTTGTTTTCAGAGCAATCGCAGAGGTTGAAAAACTCAAAAGCGGTGATCCTGACGAGCAAACCGGAATAAACATTGTGAAACGATCGCTTGAAGATCCACTCAGGCAGATTGCCGAAAATGCAGGTTTCGAGGGTTCGGTTGTGATAGATAAAATTAGAAAAGAGTCAAACGTTAATTTCGGATTAAATGCCGAGACCGGCGAATTTGTTGATATGATAAAAGCAGGAATTATTGATCCAGCAAAGGTTACTCGTTTTGCACTACAAAACGCGGCTTCCATAGCGGGACTTCTACTTACTACTCAGTGTCTTATTACTGATATTCCTGAAAAAGATAAATCACCAATGATGCCTCCAGGTGGAATGGGTGGCGGCGGAATGTATTAAGGGGTGGCAGAATGTATTAAAACAGTTTTAAAAAAGTTGAAAAAAAAAGGTCGGGAAGCAATTTCCGACCTTTTTTATTATCAGAAAATAAAAAAACACTTGACAAAATATAGATTTTGTATTATACTTCAAGCTGTCAGCAGGCAATGCGATCAAAAAGTGGAGTTTTTTTTTGAGTAAAAGCTAAACCAAACAGCTTAGGTTGATTTTGTGTTTTTGTAGTAATTGGAAACCGAATCCAACGTCGATTTGTTTTTTTTGTGTAAGTTGGTGAGAGATAGATATGCCAAATATAAAAATTTCTGAAATTTCACAAAAGGCGGACGTTCCGCTAAGTACAATTAGGCACTATACTGATCTTGGGATTCTTGAAGTATCCGATAAGACGGATGGTGGGCAACGGCTTTATGACGAAGAAAGAACGCTTGAGCAACTAGTCAGGATTAAACATTTATCGTATCGTGGCTACACGCTTTCCCAAATAAAGGAAATGTTTGAATCTGGTGAAATTAAAAGACGAATTCTTATTATTGATGACGATCTAGATGTCGTAGATTTAATCAAAGCAATTCTTATAGACGAAAGTTGGGAATTCAAGCATGCGAGCGATGGCTTTGAGGCGGGAAAAATCCTACTTGATTACTTACCAGATTTAATTACATTGGATTTAGTTATGCCAGGGATGGATGGATTTAAAGTGTGTCAAAATATTCGAAATGACCCTCTTACTAAGAACATAAAAATTCTTTCAATAACGGCTTACGATACATCTGAATATAAGGAAAAGATTTTGCAGGTTGGTGCAGACGAATACCTTCCAAAGCCGTTCACCCCGGAAGAACTACGCATGAAAATAAAGTTAATGTTTAATGAGTCCTCTGTTGATTACAAATAGTAAAAAAGCGTAATTTTTATAAAACGTAAACTGTCGAAAAAACAAAAGTTCCTTGAAACAACAACGAAACTGCATGGAAATTGTGAAAAGCCATTGCATTGAGACTGTGTTGTAATTCCACTTTTGGTCATTGCGTGTGCCGATTTATCGGCTCGTGGCAATCTCTTTCCGACGAGAAATGTTTTAAAGATTGCTCCGCTTCGCTCGTAACGACACACATTTTGCTATTGCGACACAGTCTGCATGACAAAATCGTTTATCTTAAAACTGTCAGATTATCAATATGAAATTACATAGCTATTTTATTGTGATGTTTTTACTCTCTTTACCAGCCCGACTTTTATCAGCTGCGCCAGATATGCCTTCAAACCTTGCACAGTTAAACGATTCTGGTAATATACTGGTGTCGATGGAGTGGTCTACCTCGTCAGTAATAGTATCCTCGTTTACATTATCAGATCAAGAAAACAATCAAGTGAAGTTTCACATACAGGTAACTTCACAAACATCTGGTGATATTGCTGATTGGTCACTGCTTGTATTTTCTTATACCTCATCGTTAATTTCAACCGGTACAACTAATTATATGTGGCCTGCATTAGCCGATAAGGCAACATATTGGTGGCGAGTGTGGTGCGAAGATGAAGGTGGCCTTACATCAAGCACATCTACAGTGTTGGGTGTAGATGGTGCTGCAAAATTGGGTTTTGAGCCAGTTTTAAGTGTAAATATTATCTTAGAAACACCTTACGATTTTGCTGAAGTTGCGCTTGGTGCATCAACACAGACAATATCAGTAATTTCGGTTCAAAATGATGGAAATACTCCTGAAACTTTTGCAATAAAATGTGAAACAAACACAGTTGGAAGCCCATGGTATCCTGGGCCAACACAAGGTGCGGACAGGTTTGTGCTAAAAGCACTATTTAATTCTAATCAACCTGCAATTAGTTCATTTGCTGGAGATGATGTTGTTTCGTCGGGTACGTATACAACAAGTTCTGCCAGTGTATTTTCTATTGACGGTAGTTATGCTGGTAGTAGTATATCTGCAAATGTTATAAAAAATTTGTGGCTTCGACTTGATATGCCGACAACATCTCAAACTGCTGAAGAACAAGGTATGATTTTATATATTCGCGCAGAAAGTCCATAAAAAAGTAATGAATGACAAATAGCATATAACGGAAAAGAGAAAAATATAATATGAGACCGTTGAAAAACCCCTAAAAGTTCTTGGGCATAATTACCGTCGGGATTACCGATGAGAAAATATTTGACTTTTCACTCCGGAATTGGTATAATTTTACCGATGGCAAATCCAAAATTCCGGAGGCGAAAATGTAT
>JBDRIG010000087.1:0-7263 GCA_043816185.1 Elusimicrobiota bacterium
AAATGATTCAAAGAACGAAAATTTGAAAATATTTGAAAAACCGTAAATGTTACTAACAATTATTGTCCTTGTGGTTGCTTGAAAATATTGTTTAGGCATACCAACTGAAATTACAACTGACTTTTTCAACGGTATCATAATTGAAAATGTAAAATTTATCAATAGGAGGCAGACGAAAATGAGAAAGGTATTGCAGGTCAGTCGTAGCGGGATTTTAGTTGGTTTCAGCACTTTGTTGTTCACGATTTGTTACGCTAAAGTGAACATTGGTATAAGTGGCGGTTACTCTACATTTGCAATGGCAGATTTTAATGATAATGTAGAAGTGAGTGGAGAAAAATTAAGAGGCGGTTCAGATTTCGTTTTGAATGTTTCACTGAATGTTTCAGAAAAATTCAGAATGGGTTTGGGATTAGGCAGTATCTACGGCACTACTGTGATAGACAGGACAACATATACAAAAACAGAAGCACAAGTTTTGGCTATACCGATAACTATAGATGCCAGTTATATACTTAAAGAAATTAGTCCTGACAAACTTTATTTAACAGCGAATATAGGTTTAGGTTGTGCACCTGTTATATTAGGTTCAAAATATAGCATAACTGGACTTGGCGATGCTGTTAGTTATTATACAGGTTCTGCCGGTCTGTTTCAAATAGGCACGGGAATTATTTATAAAGTTTTCAAGAAACTGGATTTGACAACAGATTTAGGACTGCGGTATATGAGAAGCACCGAATTCGAAAATGTTGATTACATCAATGGCTCTGATTTTAATTTAGATTTTAGCGGGATATTTGTCCGTGGTGGATTAAGGTTTTAATAGAGGGACTAAATAAATGAAAATCAAAATTTCCATAATTATCTTTTTCTTTTTGAACATTTTAATTGCACTTGGCATGACGGAAGAAATTGACAAGACAAGTTATTATGATACTCAGATCCATCAAGCGGTTGAAATTGTTACGGACGAGATATCGGTAAAGTTCAAGGTGGGAGTATCAATTGAAACAATAGATAAGATAAACGAAGATTTGAATGTTCAAGTGATTAAAAAGATAAAAGTTCTCAGGACGTATTTGGTTGAAATATCAACAACGACCACTCTTGAGGAAACATTAAAAAAATACAAAGAAAATCCAAATGTGCAATATGCTGAACCTAACTTTGTAGGTAAAACATTTTCTACTGTTCCCAATGATACATATCTTGATAAACAGTGGGCGGTAAAGAAACTGGATTTAGATAGAGCATGGGATATAGAGAATGGGGCATCGGTGATTGTTGCGGTATTGGATACGGGAATTGATTTATATCATCTTGACTTGAAAAAGAACATAATTTCCGGTTATGATTTTGTGGACAATGATAAGATCCCGATGGATGATAACGGTCACGGGACACTTGTTGCTGGTGTAATTGGCGCATATGGTAATAACAATGAAGGTGTTGCTGGCGTGAACTGGTATTGCAAACTCATGCCAGTAAGGGTCACAAATACTGAAGGTATTGGAACATATTTTAATGTAGCACAAGGAATAATTTATGCAGTAGAAAATAAAGCAAGAGCAATCAGTTTAAGCATTGGTGGTTATAGTTATTCAGACACATTAAAAGAAGCAGTGGATTATGCAATAAGTGAGAACTGTGTAATAATTGGAGCGATTGGTGATGACAACACCAATGTACCTGTTTATCCTGCTGCATATCCGGGAGTAATTGCGGTTGGTTCCACGAATCCACAGGATAAAGTTTCGTCTGAATCAAATTGGGGTGAGTTTGTTGATATTTTTGCGCCAGGCGTGGGGATTTACAGCACTGATTTGCATAGTAAATACAATTACAGATCCGGAAGTTCAATGGCAGTGCCATATGTGTCTGGTTTGGTCGCTTTAATTTTATCCGCAAATTCAGGGTTGACAAATACAGAAGTGGAACAGATAATTTACAATACAGCCGATTATATAAAAAAAGATTTCAAGAATGAGTATGGTAAAGGCAGGATAAACACTTACAGAGCAATAACAAAAGCAAAGGGGCTTGAAATTGCTGACATAGCAATAGTTGATTTGAAAGTAACTCCAGAGATACCAGTAGCAGGACAGGAAACAAAAATAATTGCAACCTTGCAGAATCAGGGAACGGTAAAAACAAGTGAAACAAACCTGCGTCTTTTTATAGACGAACTCCCGTTTGATACATTAATAACAGTTCCTGAACTTTTGTCAAACGAGGTAATTACAAAAACTTATGTATGGAGACCGTAGATGTAGGCACGGTTTTAACTGTGCTATTTGCACTACTTCTTGCATGAACAATACATGGTGTAGTAGTTGGTTGTGTAGTTGCCCGATTTATCGGGCGCTGTTGGTTATTGTAATTGGGTTCTTCAGGTTTTGTTGTAGAAGTGGGTTAAAGTGGAGATTTGGGTGTGGTTGGTAGAAAGGGTTTAGCCCTGCATAAAACAAGCAACCCTGAAGGGTTTTCTACCGCTCTGGTAAGGCTGTCCGACAACCTATTCCGCTTTACCGACGACACAGCGTCAGTAAAAAAATGATGTGTTGTTTGTTGCCATTAGTTGCCAAATACTGCTATATTTTACAAAAAAATGACTGTTTTACGATTTGTCGGACAGCCACTTTAGTCCTGCATAAAACAAGCAACCCTGAAGGGTTTTCTACCGCCCTGGTAAGAACTTGTTTTGGGAAGGGAAAACGCTGGTGAGTTTGTATGGAGGTCATAGATTATGAATTTTTTATTTATCATACCAGTTTTGCTTGTGATTGGTTTGTCGGGATGTGACTATTGGAAAACGCTTACTCGTGGTGGAGAGGATGCCTTTATAATCAAAGGTACCAAAACAATCTCTGGACAAACAATTGAATTTAAGCCGGGAACGAGGGTGAGGTTTGAATCAGAAAAGACATCAACAATTGGTGGTGAAACACATGTCTACGGACAACTTATTTTTACAAATGGGGCAAGGTTGATTGCCAGAGGCACACCGAACAATCCAATTGTGTTTGAGACGGAAGATGAGGGAGGAATACTATTAAAAAATGATGCTAGCAGTAATAGTATTATTGAATACTGTAAATTTGATTTGGATACTTATATATCATGCGAGAACTCTATAACGATTCAATATTGTAAGTTTGATCATGCATGGATTTCTTCTTGGGTTTCCGATACACAAGTAGTTAAACCTACAATTCAGTACAATAGCTTTGACAGTAGTCTGCCATATAGAAATGCTGGTAATATAATCTCTGGTGGTTTTTCAGTTATTCAGTTTAATGAGATGAAAGGAGGTTATAGACCAATATCCGCTGGTACTATAGTGATAAAAAAGAACAATATAGTTAATTCACTGGATTATGCCATAGTATCTGGTCCGGGTGCTGAAGTACACGACAATTATATTGCTAATTGTAATGGTAAAACTGGACCTGATACTACAGGAGAACAAGTAGATATTTCTGGGACATATACTAATCCTCAAACATCACCTATTCCAAACGCAGGTTGCGGATGGTAAAAATGCGTATTAAAAAAATACAAACAATTATTTCGGGTCTGCTGAAAAAGTCAGCAGACCCTGATTTCACAGATTAAAAAGCAGATTACATATGGCTTACTGAAAAAAATTATATGTGCAAAAGTGTAAGGTTTTTAAGTAATTTTATGCAAATTTTTATATAGGAAATTGAAAGTGATTACACCGATTAAACGGCAGATTACACAGATTAAATTCCGACGATAAAATCGGTGTAATCGTTTTTGGAATCTGTGTAATCAGATATAATGAACATTATATCAGGAGATCAAAATGAAAAACATCAAAAACACATTTTTATTTATCGTACCAGTTTTACTTGTGATTAGTTTAGCAGGATGTGACTACTGGAAAACTCTTACAAGAGGTGGAGAGGGTGCCTTTATAATTGAAGGGACGAAAACAATCTCCGGTCAAACAATTGAATTTAAACCGGGAACAACAGTAAAATTAAAAACAAAAAAAACATCTACTATTGGCGGAGTTGTTCCCACCTATGGAGAGTTAGTTCTCACAAATGGAGCACGATTAATTGCAAGAGGAACGCCAACCAATCCGATTATATTTGAAACATCTGAAAGTTATCCTGGTGGTATAATTTTTAATTCAGACAGTGATGGAGCGAATAGTGTAATTGAATACTGTGAGTTTAAAACAAATATATCTATTTCTTGTAATAATTCAATATCAATTCAGTATTGTAAATTTGGAAGAAATCTCATTGGAAGTGTGATTAATCAAGATTCCGGAAATCTAACAGTTAAAAATTGTACATTTGGTGGTGCTAATACATCGGTTATTTATTGTGGTGGACAAGGGACATCTGCTCTATCTACACTAATTGAATATTGTGATATAAAAAACGGTTATTATGGTATAACGAGTTTTGGTAGTCTGAGTATTAAAAATAGTAATATCACTAATTGTACAAAATATGCAATTGGCTCTTTGGCATCAGCAATTGCAGAAAGTAATTACGTCGCTAATTGTAACGGAAAACAAGGAGTGGATACGACTGGTGAACAAAGCGATGGTATTTTATATACTAATCCCCAAACATCACCTATTACTAATGCAGGTTGTGGATGGTAAAAATGAACATTAAAAAGTTATCAACATTTATATTGATTTTGATATTAGAATTTTTTATTACTTCTTTATCTGATGCAACTGTTAGGAAAATAAGAATAGTTGTTGACGCTGTACAAGGAGAACAGGATATTACAGATAATATAAGAGAAACAGAAGTAAATGTGGTTTCACAAGGGAGTAGTGATTTAACAGTAACGAACATTTCAATATCTCCCGTAACTCTTACTGGACCAACAACAGTGTCTATTTTTGTCACAGTGAAAAACAAAGGGAATAATATTGCAAATAATGTGAATGTGTATTTATCTTGTCTGGGCAGGAGAGAAGTAAAAGGAGAAATTACTTCAATTATTATTGGAACTTCTACAATTTATCAAATTCTTCAAGGCGAAGAAGATAATACGGAATTTAAACTATGGTTACCAGCACCGGTAAATGATGGATATAATTTAAAGTTAACTGCTGAAGCAGAAAAAGTTGAAGGTGAATCAAATATATGGAACAACAGATATGGTGCAAAATTTTCAATTACGCAAGTAAATAATTTAATAAAGATATTACACGAAACAAATGTCCATCAATATGTTTGTGTGGAAGCAGCAAAAATTTATGGTAATAGTTTATTTGGAGATGACATAAATGTAGTTGAGGGAATAAACTATTTAGGTGAAGCAACACAAGGTACAGACCCCAATCCATATAGTACCATCTGTGGTGGTTCCTATAAAATAGATCATTATAATAGTGTTTGGCCTAATTTAATATTTACTCCTACCAATTCACATGCGTGGAGTGCAGATGTTGGAGATGATACGGATGGGTTTATCGCTTTTACGCCTAATGCGTGGTTACATTCCAAAAGGTTATGGGGAGGATGGTCTACGGGGGATGATGGAAAAAGTGTAGTTGACTATTATGCAAGTGATAAAGGGGAAGCATATAAAAACTTGGGCCAAATTGCACATCTTATGCAAGACATGGGAGTTCCTGCACATGCTCATCGTGATAGTCATCCACAAGATATAGAACTTTTAGGTGTGATTATAGTAGAGCTAGATGACTGTTTTGAAGATTGGATGAAAGATAATCATACTAATTGGGGGTATCAACATGCAATAGATGCTGGTGGTTTAATCAATATTCCGTGGGAGTCAAGGCCGTCAGATATTTCAGAGGAGATTTTTCCACTATACTATCTGATGTACACAACCAACCAGTATGCAGACCATTTTGCCAGCGATAATAGTGATGGAGATAATTATGATAGAAGAGGTTGGGTTGATTCTTCAAGTTGGGGTAGTCCTACAACAAGCGGTGGTTTAGAAAATAATGATTGGAGATGGTGGTCTGAATTTCTGGGGATAGCAGAGGATGACGACGATAATGATGATGGTGATTTGGGTCGTATAGCAAACAGAGCATTTGTGTACAGTATCCGTGCAACTGCAACATTATACAAGGTATTCTGGGAGACAACACATCCACCAACACCACAATGTAAAATCATACTTCCAAATGGTGGTGAGTTGAAAAAAGGAATATTCAAGATTTATGCTTCTGCTTCACCTTCTTCGGAGTGCTTAAATTCTGACTCTGTATATGCGTGTAAATCAAAAATAAAAGCGGTGGAGTTTCAATATTCAACAGACAATGGGCAGATATGGAAGGATATTGGAGTAGGAACTTCTACCGGTACATTGTTTGATAACACAGACAAATGGGAGATTGAATTTAATTCAGGAGTTGTTAATAGTAGCACAACATTGGTTCGTGCCAGAGCACAAAATTATGCAGAAATAAATTCCGATTGGGATACAAGCGATGGTGTATTGACGATAGATAATACAGCACCGCAAGTAAGCAATGTGTTAATTCAGCCAGGTATTTTCTCGCCTACCGTAGGCAACAAGACCATAATCAACTATACAATAAACGATAATTTATCACTATATGCTTCTGTTGATATAACGGTATACAACAGTCAAAACGAATTAGTAAAAACATTTTCTACTTTTGGAGTGGGGTTACCATTTGAAAACAATGTTTATTCAAGTATGTTTTCTACAGATTGGGATGGGAAAAACGATACTGGTAACATTGTCTCGGATGGTATATACACTGTTAAAATTCAAGTAACTGATTTAGCAGGGAATTCTTCAAGTGTTGTTTCCGGAAACATAACAGTGGACAATACATCGCCAACAATATCTTATGGTTCAATTACAATTTTACCAGCAGCACATCCCTCCCCCAATATATTCACATTAAATGATAGTACAATACAGGTAAGATATAATTTAGCAGATAATTACTGTTCAACAGCAGAGATAGAGATAAGTTTTAATTCTACTACAAAAGGAACAATTTTCACAAAGAAAATTACATATTCCACAACAAATATACCTCAAACTATTACTTTTAACTGGGATGCAAAAAACAAAGCAGGAAACTTTGCACCTGATGGCGAATATACAGTAAAACTACAAGTAACTGATTCTGCCGGGAATAAAACAGATTTAATAACAGTACCACAAACGTTCAAGATAGACCGCACACCGACATATGTGACCGTGCTTTATACAGACCGTCAATTGTTTATACCGGAAGCACCA
>JBDRIG010000088.1:0-12457 GCA_043816185.1 Elusimicrobiota bacterium
CCTTACCGGGGTTAAAGTCCGGTGTATATATTATACACCACTTTTGATCGTTTGAAAAGATCACAAAAGGTCTGCGCTTTTATGCGTTACTTTATGACCTCCCCGGAAGGAAGCTTGCTTTTCCATTATACCATTGCGAGAAGTGAATGAAATGAGCGACGAAGCAATCTCATGAAATTGCTTCAGCAACTTCCTTACTTCGCAATGACAAGATAGGAATTTATTGTATATTAGATTTTTTCAAGGTTCACAAAATTGGCAATTATTTTTTCCAAGCCATAAGATCGCTTTTATCAAACAAAACCCGTTCCGTTCTTTCCATACTCGGCGTTTTAATCGGAGTGACAAGTGTTATAGCGATGCTCGCATTGGGGACTGGTGCGAAAGAGGATGTAAAAAAAAAGATTTCATCGCTGGGTTCAAATCTTCTGACGGTAAGAGCGTCATCGCATCGTGTGGGTGGCGTCTCAATGGAATCCGGAGCAGTTACGAGGTTCACAATAGAAGATGCTAATGAAATCAGGGAAAAAATTTCAGGCATTGATAAAGTTGCCGCGCATGTAATGGGCCGTGGTCAGGCGGTTTATCAGGGCAAAAACTGGAATACGCAAATTCAAGGAACGACGGAAGATTATCCCTATATGAAAAATGATCATCCGGTAATGGGCAGATTTTTTACAAAAAATGAGACAATCACCAGGACAAAAGTCGCTGTTATCGGGCAGACAATTGTGAAACAACTTTTCGGCGATAAAAATCCGCTTGGTGAGTTTATTAAAATAAAAAGAATTGATTTTCAGGTTATTGGTATTTTGCCTACAAAAGGTTCTTCCGGCTGGCAGGATGAAGATGACAAAATTATTATTCCACTAAATACCGCGATGTATCGGCTGCTCGGCAAAGAATATGTTGACCAAATAAGTGTTCAGGTAGGCGATGCGAATTTGATGGATACCGTCAGTGATAAAATTAAAAAACTGCTTCTTACACTTCATCGTCTGTCAGAATCGCAAATAGATACAATAGAAATAAGGAATATGGCAGATATTCAGGAGACAGTTACATCAACGGTAAAAACATTTGCATATCTTTTGGGTTCAATCGCATTTATTAGTTTGCTCGTCGGTGGAATAGGTATAATGAACATTATGCTTGTTTCCGTTACGGAAAGAACGAGAGAAATCGGTTTACGCAAAGCTGTTGGTGCCGACAATAACGATATACTTTTTCAGTTTATGATTGAGTCGGTTGTTATCTGTGTTTTAGGCGGCATCATCGGAATAATGTTCGGCTCGTTAATTTCTTTTACGCTTTCAAAGTTTGCTGGTTGGTCAACAAAAATATCTTTATCGTCGGTTCTTTTAGCGTTTATATTCTCCATTGTAATCGGTTTGATTTTCGGTATCTGGCCTGCCAAAAAAGCATCGCAACTTAATCCTATTGACGCACTCCGCTATGAATAAAAGCCACAATCGAGACACAAAGATTGTAAGATATGAGCGGTATCATAAATCCAATATTGGATTTAGGGTTGATACGATGTCTTGACAAGTCATCACCATGATACTATAATCAAAATATGAAAAATCAAAACAATGACCAACCTCTTGCAGATCGAATAAGGCCTCATTGTCTTGATGATTTTTTTGGGCAGGAAGAAATAGTTGGAGAAAAAAAATTATTAAGAGAAGCGATAAAATCTGATAGATTGCCGTCGATGATTTTTTGGGGGCCACCTGGCAGCGGAAAGACAACACTGGCTTTTATTATTGCTCAACAAAGTAATTCACAATTTAAGCAAATTAGTGCAGTTACCAGCGGCAAAAAGGATTTAATTCAAATTTTGGACGAAGCCAAAGAAAACAAAAAATTAGAGAGAAAAACAATTTTATTTATAGATGAAATTCATCGTTGGAATAAAGCTCAACAAGACGCACTTTTACCTCACGTGGAAAAGGGATTGGTTGTTCTTATCGGTATGACTACTGAAAATCCCAGTTTTGAAGTAATTGGTGCCTTGCTTTCAAGGTGTCAGGTTTTTGTTTTCAAGCAGCTTGATAAGGAACATATTTCAAAAATAATCAGCAGGGCTTTAGAAAATAAAGAGAGAGGATTTGGCAATCTCAATATCAAGATTGAAAAAAAAATTATTGATATGGTCGCCCAAATGAGTAATGGAGACGCGAGAAAAGCCCTTAATGTTCTTGAATACGCTGTATTAACTTCGCCCGATAATCAAGTAGGTTCGCCTGTGATGAATGAAATAAAAATCACAGCTGATATTATAAAAGAAGCTTTTCAAAAATCTTATTTAATTTACGATAAGGACGGAGAGGAACATTATAATATTATTTCCACTCTCCATAAATCAATGAGGGGGTCGGATGCTAATGCGGCTCTTTATTGGTTAGCCAGAATGATTGAAGCTGGTGAAGATCCTTTATATATTGCCAGAAGAATTATTCGTTTTGCCTCAGAAGATATAGGACTGGCTAATTCGCGTGCCTTGGAACAGGCAACAGCTGCTTATCAAGCGTGCCATTTTATTGGAGTGCCTGAATGCAATGTCATATTAGCTCAGGCAGTTGTTTATATGGCAAAATGCAAGAAATCAAATGAGCTTTATTCTGCTTATCAAAAAGCCGCTCAAGATGTTAGGGAATATGGGAATTTGCAAGTTCCTTTGCATCTACGCAATGCTCCAACTCAATTAATGAAAGATATAGGATATACTAAAGATTATAAGTACAGCCCAGATTTTGATTATAAGGAAAAACAAGAATATTTTCCTAAAGAATTAAAAAATAGAAAATATGTGGAGGAATAAGATTGAAAAAACGAAATATTGATTTAAGTAAATTGACAGTAGAAATTGAAAAAGAGATATCAAAAATAGATTTAAAAAATGCAAAATGGATTGATGGTTCTGACGTAATTAACCTTTTTATTTAATGGAGACAAAATGTTATGAGAAGATTTGTTTTATACCTGATCCGATGGCAATTGAGTACCCCAATTTTATGGATTGCAGTGCGTAATCTGGGAACTGGTATTTGGTCAACGGTTATAGCAAACTTAGTCGGAGGGGCAATATTTTTTTGGGTAGACAGGTTTATTTTTACCTCCAAAGCGGTTGAAGTTTGGCATATTAAAGAAGGGAAATGTGATCAATGTGGAACTAGGTCGCATCTATGGAGATTGGTTAAGACCGTGGGGTACGACCGTGGTGATGCAGCCCCTGTATTTTTATGTATGAAATGCTCTAAAGAAAAAACTGATGTTTTAAGGGAACAAGGTATTCCCGTAAAAGGCAAGAGTGGATAATAGCTTGATTTAACTCGCGGTTTGTGAGTTCGTATCTCGTTTTTTGTTTCTTATTGTATCGGAAACTGAAGCGTGCTGTAGTAGGTTTGGTAGTGAACGGTTGGTAGGTTTTGTAGTGAACGGTCTTCAGACAGTACATGTTTGATATGAATCATATCGATAGAAAATATATGCAGTTGGCAATAAAACTTGCCAAAAAAGGTGCAGGCAAAGCAAGTCCTAATCCTATGGTTGGATGTGTTATTGTAAAAGATGGAAAAATTATTTCAAAGGGTTATCATAAATATTTTGGTGGTCACCATGCTGAGGTTGAAGCATTAAAAAAATGCCTGTCTAATAACAACTCGCTTCGTGGTGATGTGAGTATGGCAGATAGGCCATCGTTGATAACGAAAGGAGCAACGATGTACGTTAACTTGGAGCCGTGTTGTCATTACAATAAAAAAACACCACCGTGCATACCACAAATAATAAATAGTGGTATAAAAAAAATTGTTATTGCATTAAAAGATCCAAACGAATTTGTTTCTGGAAAGGGAATAAAACAACTTCAAAAAAATAATGTAAAATGCGAAATTGGAATTTTGGAGGACGAGGCAAAAAAATTGAATGAGGTGTATATAAAATATATCAAGACGAAAACACCATTCGTAATTCTTAAAATGGCATATTCTTTGGATGGTAAAACAAAAACGAAAACCGGTGATTCGAAATGGATAAGTTCTGAAAAATCCAGAAGAATTGTTCACAAAGTGCGAACTAATGTCGACGCTGTTTTGGTTGGTATAGGCACTGTCTTAAAAGATAATCCCTGCTTAACGTTGCACGGTACAGGAAAAAATCCTACAAGGATTGTGCTCGACGATAAATTAAAAACTCCATTTGATTCAAATATATTAAACGCTGAAGCGAAAACAATAATCGCAACATCAAAAAATTCGGACAAAAACAAAAAAGAAAAACTTAAAAAAATGGGGATAGGTATAATTGAACTTCCGTCAAAGAATAATTTTTTAGATATCAAAAAGTTATTGAGTAAACTTGGGGAAATTGAAATTTCGTCATTGCTTGTTGAAGGCGGCGAAACAATTGCTCAATCATTTTTAAGAGAAAAATTGGTTGATAAAATTATGTTTTTTATTTGTCCAATTATAATAAATGACTATCCAAAAATTAAAAAAGCAATCAAATTAAAAAATGTTTCTTTAGCAAAAGTTGATGGTGATTTTCTTTTTGAATCACCTATCATTCATCGTTAGTCATTCGTCGTTCATTATTAGTGCTATATGTTTGATTATTGTGGAGCAATCCATATTCATTCTTTTTATTCGTTTGATGGACACAGAAAAATGGAAGAAATTATTGAGTCGGCTAACAGATGCGGGCTTGATTTTATCGTTGTAACTGATCATTTTTCGGTTGAGGCAAAAAAATATGAGGGCTGGCACAACAATACACTTGTTATTGTTGGAGAGGAAATTTCGCCGAGATATAATCATTATCTTGCCTTTGATATAAAAGATGCGGTTGTTGTTGATAAACAGGAAAATAATCCACAAAAATATATCGATGAAGTGAATAATCAAGGCGGATATGGTTTTGTTGGTCATCCAGATCATAGCGGCAATAAAAAGTTTTGCGTGAAATCATATCGTTGGAACGACTGGAGTGTAAAAGATTATTCTGGTTTTTGTATATGGGATTTGCAGACCGATTGGCAGGAAACATTAAAAAATTATCCAGCAGCACTTTTGAGTTATTTTTTTCCGACACATTTTTTTAAAGGTCCAAAAAAAGAAACGCTCAAAAGATGGGATGAAATAAATCAAAAAGAAAAAAAGTACGCAATTGGCGAAATAGATAATCACGATAGTGTTAAAAAATATTTAGGAATAAAATTAAAAATTTTTCCGTTTGATTTTGCATTTAGAACAATTAGAACGCATATAGTTTTAGATGGGCCGTTTTCAAAAAATAATTCCGATATTGAAAAAGTTCACTTTGCTTTAAGGACAGGAAAATCCTTTATTTCGAATGATTATTTTTTAAGTGCGAAGGGCTTTCAATTTTATAAAGAAAATAATAGAATGATTGCCAAAACACCATCAAAAAAATCAAAAATAAAAATTATTAAAAATGGAAATTTATTCAAGGAATTCCGTGGTTCAGATACGATAATTGTCGACATTAATCCGTCGGCACAAAAAGATGTTTACAGATGCGAATGTTATCTGAAGAAATTTGGATTTAGGCCATGGATTTTTTCAAACCCGATATTTATTGCTCCGAGTAATGTGTGAATGATGGTCCATACTATCTTCATTATGCATCTACAATCTCGGTTCTATAGTAGATATTTACATTTGATTATCACCATATCGTCTTTATAAAAAATATGTTTACAGGAATAATTGAAGATTTAGGAATAGTAAAAAAAATTAATAAGGCACTTATTACCGTTGAAACAAAGCTTAGTGGTATAAAAATAGGTGATAGTGTTTGCGTTAATGGCGTTTGCCTTACGGCTTACAGGTTAACTGGTTCACAAGTTCACAAGTTCACGAATTCACAGGTTCGTAAGTTTACAGGCTCACGAGTTTATGAATTCACGGCGGACATTTCTGAAGAAACATATAATAGAACAAATTTAGGACGGATGAAGCCGAACGATAAAGTAAATCTCGAAAGAGCATTAAGATCTGACGGTAGATTGGGTGGACATTTCGTTACGGGGCATATTGATGGAACTGGAAAAATACTAAAAATAAAAAAATTAGAAAATTCTGAAGTTTGGTATTTTTCAATTCCGGAAAATTTGTCAAAATATATTACTGAGAAAGGCTCAGTATGTCTCGATGGAATTAGTTTAACAGTAGTTGAAAAAAAACCAGATTTATTTTCAGTAGTGTTAATTCCCCATACATTAAAAAATACGATATTTAAGGAGAAAAAAATTGGAGATACTGTTAATTTGGAAACGGATATGCTTGCAAAATATATTTTTGTACAAAATAATGCGAAAAGTAATAGTGAAAAAAATAAAATAACATCTGAAGCATTAAGAAAGGTAGGGTTTTTATGATTGAATTTTCTGATATTAAAGAGGCAATCGAGGATTTTAAAAAAGGCAAAGCAATTATAATTGTTGACGATCCAACACGAGAAAATGAAGGTGATATCGTCTATGCCTGTGAAAAAATTACACCAGAGAAAATAAATTTTATGGCAAAAGAGGGGCGAGGATTAATATGTGTTACTATGATAGGAAAGCGACTTGACGAGTTGAAACTTCATCCGATGGTAGCAAGTGGAATTGAGATAAAAGAAGCGTCCTTTACTGTTTCGGTTGATGCAAGAAAAGGAATAACAACAGGTATTTCAGCGTATGATAGGGCACAAACAATTAAAACAATTATTGATCCAAAAACGAAGCCAGATGATTTGATAAAACCTGGTCATATTTTTCCTTTAAGATATAAAGAAGGTGGCGTGTTGGTTAGAGCAGGGCATACAGAAGCTGGTGTTGATATGGCAAAAATTTCAGAACTTTACCCATCAAGCGTAATTTGTGAAATAATGAACGAAGATGGATCTATGGCAAGAATGCCACAGTTATTAAAATTCTCAAAAGAGCATAAATTAAAAATTATTACAATCGCACAGATTATTGAATATAGACGACGTACTGAGAAACTTGTTGAAAAAATAGTAACAATTCCAAATTTTCTGACGAAATATGGTAATTTTATACTTTATTTATATCAGGATAAATTGAAGAAAGAAAGTCATCTGGCGTTGGTGAAAGGAAATGTCAAAAATAAAAAAAATGTTTTAGTGAGAGTACATTCATCATGTCTTACTGGCGATGTTTTTCATTCTCTGCGGTGTGACTGTGGCGACCAATTGGAAAAATCAATGTGCCTTATCCAAAAGGAAAAATGTGGAGTTTTATTGTACATGCACCAGGAGGGGCGAGGGATTGGACTTACAAATAAATTAAAAGCATATGAATTACAGAATAAGGGTTATGATACTGTTGAAGCGAATATTAAATTAGGCTTCAAGCCAGATTTAAGAGATTATGGAATAGGTGCACAAATACTTTGTGATTTAGGGCTTTCAGATATAAAACTTTTAACTAACAATCCAAAAAAAATTATTGGACTTGAGGGTTATGGACTAAAAGTGATACAACGAATACCTATAAAAATGAAACCTAAATCGAAATTTGCAAAAAAATACTTGAAAACGAAGAAGAAAAAATGTGGACATTTGTTGTAATTTGTTATAAAATAATGGCAATCGAGAATTGAAAATTAATGGTTGAAAATTTAGTGAATCAAAAATTCTTGATTCTCAGTTCTTGGTTTGTAGTTGATTTTTGTGGAGGGTGTTATGGGAAAGGTATTTAATGGGAAGTTGTTGGCAAAGGGATTGAAGTTTGGAATTGTTGTAGCAAGATTCAATGAATTTATTACGTCCAAACTTTTAGATGGTTGTTTAGATATGCTTAAACGACATGATGTCGACGAAAAAGATTTAGATATCGTGTGGGTACCTGGTTCTTTTGAAATTCCTTTTGCAGCGAACAAACTTGCATTGTCGAAAAAATATGATGCTGTGATTTGTTTAGGTGCAGTAATAAAAGGTGATACACCTCATTTCGATTACATTGCTGCGGAAGTAACAAAAGGTATCGCGTCAGTTGGACTTAAAACTGGTGTACCTGTGATTTTTGGGGTTATCACTACTGATAATCTTGAACAAGCGATTGAGCGAGCGGGAACAAAAGCTGGAAATGCTGGTGCTCAATCAGCGGTAACAGCAATAGAAATGGCAAACTTAAGCTCAAATTTAAAATAGTTTTTATTCAGGTAAATCTGGACAAAAATTATCAAGGACTTGTTTTTGAAATCTGCTCTTTCGTCGGTAAACGAAATATTGAAACGAGTTCAGAATAATATTGATAACATTTTTTTCTTCCAATGAAATCTTTTTGGATGACGAGTTTTTTTGGATAGCAGGAACTAAAATAGGCGAGAAAGATAATGGGAACACGACGATTGTCACGTGAATGTGCTATACAAGTACTTTATGCTATGGATGCCTGTAAATTGACGAAGGCGGAAATAGATGAAGCATTTTGGCAAACAAAAAATTATGATAAAGATGTTGTTGCATTTGCACAGGAACTTGTTAATGGAACAATATTAAATCTTGAAGAGATAAACAATTTGCTAAAAGAGACAGCCAAGAACTGGGAACTCGACAGAATGGCAGCGGTTGACAGAGCAATTTTACGACTTGCTTGTTACGAATTACTCTATACTTTTGAAACACCGTTGAATGTAATAATAAATGAAGCAATAGAACTTGCCAAAAATTTTTCCACAGATGAATCGGGAAAATTTGTTAATGGTATTTTAGATAAAATAAAAGCAAAACGGAAAAATAAACCCGAATCTTGCCTACCCAACAAATCTGGTTAAACGAGCTCACCAGACAAATTCGATCGAGCGAATCTGCTCGACAAATTCGATCAAACAAACCGAAATATTGTATTCGTAGTTGCTTCCACCCTTTTATATGCTTCAAAAAATCGAAAATTTAAAAAAACAAATTAGGCATCACGATTATCTTTACTACGTTCTTGCACAGCCAGAGATTTCAGATAGCGAATACGACAGCTTGATGAAACAGTTGAAAGAACTTGAAGAAAAAAATCCGCAGTTTATAACAACAGATTCTCCGACACAGAGGGTTTCAGGAGAAGCTGTAAAGGATTTCACGACGGTAAAACATTCTGTACCAATGCTTTCGCTTGAAAATACATATTCTTCTCATGAGATTTTGGAGTGGAATAAACGAGTAAAAAAAATAATCTCGATTGCCAGACAATCCGCTTCGCCCTCGCTTCAACAAGGCGAATTTACTTCGCAGCGAGACAAGCCGTCAAATGAACTAAAACAAGATGAAGGTTACGAATATATTATTGAGCCAAAAATTGACGGAATAAGTTGTAATCTGATATATAAAAATGGAATACTTACACAAGCAGCTACTAGAGGCGATGGCAACAACGGTGAAGATGTTACTCTCAATATAAAAACAATTCGCTCAATTCCCCTATCTCTACTTTCTACTTCTTCATCTGCGACAAATCTACTTGGCAATCTTTCACTTCCCACTTTGCTAGAAGTCCGAGGAGAAGTTTATATTGATAAGATCGATTTTCAAAAACTCAATGAAGAGATTTTGAAAAACGGAGAACAACCATTTGCTAATCCGAGAAATGCAGCAGCGGGTTCGCTGAGACAGAAAAATCCTCAAATTACAGGAAAGAGAAAATTAAAACTTATTGTTCATTCTTATGGTATGGTTTTTGGAACAAAAAATTTTAAAACACATTTTGAGTTTTTAAAATTGTGTGAAAAAATTGGACTACCAACAACACTTAAGAATATCAGTGTTGCAAAAAAAATTGACGAGGTTGTAGAACTGTGCAAAAAATATGAATTTGACAGGGAAAATATATCTTTCGAGGTTGATGGATTAGTTATAAAAATAAACTCTCTTGAGCAGCAGCAAAAATTAGGATTCACAATGAAATCACCGAGGTGGGCGATTGCATATAAATTTCCAGCAAAACAGGCAACAACAAAAATAAAAAACATAATTATACAAGTTGGAAGAACAGGGATTTTAACGCCGGTTGCGGAACTTGAGCCAGTTGGGTGTGGTGGCGTTATTATTTCGCGTGCCACGCTTCACAATTTTGAAGAAGTAGAACGGCTGGGCGTGAAAATTGGTGATACGATTTTAATAGAGCGAGCAGGTGAGGTTATTCCAAAAATCGTAAAAGTTATAGAAACAAAAAGAACAGGCGACGAAAAAAAATTGAAGATTCCTGAAAAATGTCCAATATGTGATCAACTCGTAGTCAAGGAAAAAGAGGAAGATGTTGCATGGCGTTGTATAAATCCATCTTGTCCTGCACACCTTGAAAATGGACTTGTTCATTTCGCTAAACGAGAAGCAATGGATATAGAAGGACTTGGTGATGCTGTGGTTCAACAACTCGTCTCAAAAAAAATGGTTTGTGATTTTGCAGATATTTATTACCTTAAAAAAGATGATTTGCTTAAACTTGAACTATTCAAAGATAAAAAAGCACAAAATCTTTTAAATGCGATAGAAGAAAGCAAATCTAAATCGTTGAGTCGACTTTTGCTGGGATTTGGAATACGTAATGTCGGAGAAAAAGCTGCCATTACTCTTGCAGAAAAATTTCTTACCCTTGACGATTTAATAAAAGCGACCGTTGATGACTTGCAAAAAATTTATGAGATAGGGCCAACTATAGCGGAGTCGGTTGTCAAATTTTTTACTCTGCTTGAAACGAAAAAACTTATCGAGAAACTTAAAAAAGTTGGTATCAATGCGAACGAGGAAATTAAAAAAGGACCGAGAATATTTGAAGGAAAAACATTTATTTTTACAGGTGAGTTGAAAAACTTTTCAAGAACCGATGCGGAAGCAAAAATTCGAGAACTTGGCGGGAGCACTTCATCATCAGTTAGTCAAAAAACAAATTTTGTTGTCGCTGGCGAAAATCCAGGTTCCAAATTAAATAAGGCAAAAAAGTTAGGAATCAAAATAATCCTCGAAGAAGAATTTTTGAAAATGGTAAACCTTCCCCTCATCTAAAACTTAAAAATTCGAAATAATTTAGATCAGTATTTAATAAAATAAAATTTGCACAAATTTTCGTCTAATCGCCGCTGTGAAATGAACTTTCTTGACTTTTTTTGTAAAATTTGTAGAATAAAAAACATAAATTGATAAGTCAATGGCTCATAAGTATTTGGATTTGAGATATTGATGATTAAATTATTGTTTTGGAGGTAAGTATGAGAGTGGGTATCAATGGTTTTGGTAGGATTGGGCGATTAGTGGCAAGGGCGATTCTTGAGAAAAATAGCAAGAATATAGAGTTAGTTGCCATCAATGATTTGGTTGATGCTAAGGCAAATGCGCATCTTCTCAAGTATGACTCTGTTCATGGTCAGTTTCCTGGCGATGTAAAAGTTGTTGGCGAAGATGTAATTTCCGTCAACGGTAAAGAAATTAAGGTGCTCAAAAAAAAGGATCCCGCAGAATTACCATGGAAAGATCTTGGAGTTGAAATTGTTGTTGAATCAACGGGACTTTTCACTGTGAAAAAAGATGGCGTCAATAAAAAAGGTAAAGAGGTTAGAGGTGCAGAAAATCACATAACAAAAGGTGGTGCTAAAAAAGTTATAATTTCTGCTCCTGCTGAAGGCGAGGATTTGACAGTAGTTCTTGGTGTCAACGAGGACAAATATGATCCGAAGAGCCATCATGTTATTTCTAATGCGTCCTGCACAACAAATTGTCTTGCACCAGTTGCAAAAGTTATCAACGATAATTGGGGAATTGAAAAAGGGCTTATGACGACAATTCACGCTTATACAAATGATCAACGAGTTCAAGATATGGCACATTCTGATATGAGGCGTGCAAGAGCGGCAGCCGTTTCAATGATACCAACTTCAACAGGTGCAGCAAAAGCGATATCGCTTGTAATTCCTGATTTAAAAGGCAAACTTGACGGTTTCGCAATTCGTGTTCCAATTCCGAATGTTTCCGTCGTGGATTTAACAGTGTTGCTTAAAAATAAAGCAACTGCTGAAGAAATAAATGCAGAACTTAAAAAAGCGTCAGAAGGTAAAATGAAAGGATATCTTGGCTATACCGACGAGCCACTCGTATCAATTGATTTCAATCACTGTCCGCTATCGTCAATTGTGGATGCAAAAATCACAAAAGTTATCGGCGATAATTTTGTAAAAGTTCTCGCATGGTACGACAATGAATGGGGCTATTCCTGTAGAGTAGTTGACTTGATTGAGTTTATGTTGAAGAAAGGAATATAGTCGCTCGCAAGCAAATTTTTTTGAGACGCTCGTTAAAAGGGCGCTCGGGAATTGCTTCGCGGAAACGCCTCGCCTTTGAGGGCGGGCTCTCACTCGCACCGCTAAAAGTCATAAGGTGAAAAATAATAGTGTATGCGGTGCTCCGTGAGGTTCCTCTCAGCAACCCCCTCACTCTG
>JBDRIG010000089.1:0-28226 GCA_043816185.1 Elusimicrobiota bacterium
ATAGATGACTGAAAACTGATCGCCAGTATTTCTTTTAATTGTAATCATAAGAAAACATTACACCTTTATTATTGGTGTCATTTACAAATTTATATTCATTTATCTCCACCCGTTTAGCGGGAAGGAAGCGTGTCAAAAGATACTGATTTTTGACAAAGGGGATGCTATTTTCTACTTGACATGCTTTTCCATAGATGACCAAAAGTAGAGTTGCGACACAGTCTGAGGGACGGCTTGTTGCAACGACACCGTGCTCGTCGTCTCTCGCAGTAATACTTATACCTTAACCTTTAACCACAATGATAAAAAAATATTTTAAATTATTTTCCATAAGTTTTGTTGCACTTTTTTTACAAATTGCATGCATCAGATGGTTTAATTCAAACATCGTAATGCTCTCATATTTTTCAAATTTCGTTTTGCTTGCCTGTTTTTTGGGACTTGGTGCTGGAATACTTCTTGCACCCAAAAAAACGAATTTCATAATTTTATTTCCTTCAATTTTTTTAATTTTGTGTGTTATATTTTGGAAAGTAATAATTCGGTTGACGATTAATTCTGATATAAGCGTATATTTTACTGCATCAGGTTTTGCCAAAGGCGTGCCATTATATAATGCAAGTGCATGGTGGTTTCTGCCAATCGTTTTTATATTTACAACCGTAATGTTTGTTTCTATTGGGCAAGAGGTTGGTAGGGCGTTTTCGGGCATTAAACCACTTGCTGCTTACATAGTAAATATTTGTGGTTCGATTTTTGGCGTCGGGTTGTTTACGGCAATTTCATTTTTTAACAGTTCGCCTTTTTTATGGTTTGCGATTGCTTTTTTGTGTCTTTTGCCAACTCTTTTTAGAAAACAATTTTTTTATTTTAACATTCTCATAGTTGTACTATCATCTCTTTTCATATTGATGATAAGTCAGGGTGCGGTTTTTTCGCCTTATTACAGAATCGACGCAATCAGTAATGTTGTAATAGTTAATGGAATTCCACATCAGACAATACTTAACATAGATAAAGAGTTTGCTAATAGTTATAAATTTCCATACGAACTTGTAAAAAACCCAAAAAAGGTTTTGATACTTGGTGCTGGAACGGGCAACGATGTAGCGGTTGCGTTGTCAAATGGTGCTGAAAAAATAGATGCCGTTGAAATAGATCCTGTGATTGTCGAAATAGGAAAACAACATCCAAACAAACCCTATCAAAATAAAAAAGTAAAAATTTTTAACGATGATGCTCGTGCTTTTCTTAAAAAATCCGACGAACGATATGATTTAGTAGTTTTTGCTCTGATTGATTCGCTAACAGTATTTTCGCAATTTTCGTCGGTGCGTCTCGAAAATTTTGTTTTTACAAAAGATGCTTTTGAGGACGTGCAAAAACATTTAACCGACGATGGCGTTGTTGTTATATATAATCAGTTTAGAAAAGTTTGGATAGTTGAGCGTTTATCAAAAATGCTTGAGGAAACTTTTGATAAAAAAACAATTATTTATAATGAACAAGAGAAAGAACAATTTGCTGTACTTTTTAATGGTCCGGGAATTGAGAAAATAAATTTTCCTAAAGAGGCAGAATTATTTTCAAACCAAAAAACCCCATTATTTTCAACATCAAATTATCAAATTAAATCAACAACAGATAATTGGCCATTTTTGTATTTAGAGAAACCAGCAATTCCAATGCATTATATTATAGCCATTTTTGTGATATTATTTTTTGCAGGATTGCTTGTTTTTATATCGTCAAACACTTCCTATAATATAAACAACCATTTCTTTTTTTTAGGATGTGGTTTTATGATTTTGGAAACATCAGCAATTATTAGAATGGCAATGCTTTTTGGTTCAACATGGATTGTTAATTCAATTGTTATAATGGCGGTACTTGTTATGTCGCTTTTCTCAGCATATGTTACTAGTAGATTTTCTCCTAATAACAATAAAAAATTTTATATCTATCTTTTTTTAATGATCATACTAAACATTCTAATTCCTTTGAAAACATTTTTAATTTTTCCATATTATCCGAAAATCGTTTTATCTTCATTACTTTTGTTTTTACCGATATATTTTTCGGGAGTAATATTTGCTACATCATTTTCTAAATCGGAAAACTCGTTATCGGCACTAGGTTCAAATTTAATTGGTGCAATGTTTGGCGGCTGCTTAGAATACATCTCGTTAAAATACGGCTATAGTTCATTGATGTTTCTTTTACTGGGGATATATCTTGTTTCAATCAAAAACTTTAAATGGAAATTTAAGTAATATTAAGAATATAAAACTTTTATTTATTATATTAATATTATTATCTGCAGGATTATTGAGATTTAGTTTGCTTTTTACTGCTCATCAATATCCATCAGGGGACGAGTCTCTCGCCGGCATGATGGCAAAGCAATTAATAGAAGACGGAAAAATATCTATTAAACATCCGAGTGTGGCCTATTCTGGCGGTCTTTACATAGAAGCATATATTATTGCTCTTTCATTTAAAATTTTTGGAATTTCCAACATTTCATTAAAAATTCCGATTGTTTTATTGTCATTATTATCGCTTCTTTTGGTTACATTGATTGCTTTTAAAGTTGGAGGAATTATATGCTGTATTATATTGGGAGCCATTTACGGTTTTTGCCCTATTTTTATAAGATGGAATTTACTTGTTTGGTGTGGTTATATTGAAACGCTTATTTTTATACCGTTTCTTATATTAATTTTTTTGGAGATATACAAAAAAAGCAATTTTGAAAATATAATCTTTTTAGGATTTGTTTCAGCAGTTGCATTTTGGAACCAACCGATAATTTTATCATTTGTAGTCGCGTTGGCATTGCTTATTTTTTTTAACTCAAAATTTGGGCTTATCAAAGCAGTCCTTTATATTTTTATATCAATTTTACCGAGATTAATTGTTGAGATTCCCAGGAAATCATCTGTCTTTATAGAGCAGCATATTCCATCTGTAGATTTTAAGAATTTTTTTTCAAGATTTATAAAAGTTTTTTACTTTGATATGCCCGCTTTCTTTAGTACAGATAATGTTGACAATTTTCCGGATATCGTTTCACCGTTTTCATATTTTTGGTTTATAATTACATTAGTAGCCGTTTTATCAACAGTTATTGGTTTAATAAAAAGTCAAAAAGATTTTCACTTAGGGGAAAAATTAACACATCAAAACACTATCAATCTTTTACTTTTGAGTGCTTTAGGTATTCATATAATTTTTTATTCACTGACTAAAATGGGTGGGACCAGTCCGAGATACCTTTTGCCGGCCGGTTTTTGTTTGATAATGATTTTAGCTTTTTATATATATCGCTTAATTACTACCAAGAAAAGTTTAAAAAAAACAATTGGATATTTTTTACTTATCTTAATTTGTTTTTTAACCGTCGCAGAGACATTAGTACTTTTTCGGGAAAAACGCACCGTTCATGATTTAAGAATAATCAGTACCGGCAAAGATTTAGTAAGAGCCATAAATTTTCTTAAAGCAAATGATTATAAATATGTTTATGCGAATTATTTTCTCCAGTGGCGTATTATGTTTGAATCTAAAGGTGAAATTATTGTCTCTTCCGATAATCTTATGCCAATGGTATATCCCTATCCGGAATATGAAAAGATCGTGGATAAGGCCAAAAAGTTTGCATATGTCGTAAACACGCAAGACCCATTCAAAGATTTATTGCTAAGTCGTTTTAATAAAATGAAAGTAATGTACAAAATATTTGATTCATGAGATATTGCAATAATACATGCTTTATCGAAAAATGTAAGACCGAGAGATGCTTTTAAGTAGATGAAAAAAAAATACTATAAACCAAAAAAAATAGAACAAACGCTAAGATTGGGTTTTAATATAGCGATGACATTAAGAAAAAAAGATGTCGTCTGTCTTTTTGGTTCGCTTGGGGCGGGGAAAACCGTGATTGCAAAAGGTATTTGTAAAGGGCTTGCGGTTAAGGATTTTGTCAACAGTCCTTCTTTTAAAATTGTTAATGAATATAAAGGAAAACTTCCCATTTATTCCGCATCTTGCCAAGAACTCCATTTTTCCAAGATTGACATAGATAAACGACAAAAATTTACAAAATGCTCGGTTTATCATACCGACTTATATCGTCTGAATTCTATAAAAGAAATAGATAGTTTAGGGCTTGACGAATATATTTATAGCGATGGAATTACAATTATTGAATGGGCTGAAAAATTGGGCAAAAAAAATTTACCGAAAAAAAGGATTGAGATTCATATAAAAGTTACAAGTGAAAATGAAAGGGAAATAAAATGGCAGCGATATCAATAGTTTTATTGGTAACAATCTTTATTTTACACTTTAAGACCATTTTTTTGTTCGGTATTTTTAGTGGACAATGGCAGGGTTTGGGAGATGTGTCGTTAATGTACTATCCAGCGAGATTTTTCTTTGGTAATTCTTTGCGTATAGGGGAATTCCCGCTGTGGAATAAGAATATTTTTTTAGGTTTTCCAATTCATGCCGAAGGACAAGGCAGTTTTTTTTATCCACCAAATATTCTTTTTGCAATTTTTCATCAAAAAATTGCCTACAATTATGCTTATCTGATACATCTTTTTTTAGGCGGATTTTTTATGTATCTTTTTTTAAGAGAAATAAAACTTAAAAAAATACCGTCGGTGATTGCGTCTTTTGTTTTTATTTTTTCAGGATTTTTTGCTTGCCATGCTGAGCACATTGTTCTTTTTAATTCTTGTATCTGGGTTCCGCTCGGGTTCCTTTTTATTTTGAGAAAACGTTACCTGCATCTATCGTTGATTTTTGCCCTGCAATTTTTAACGGGATTTTCACAAATCGCTTTTTATACAGGATTGATTTTATTTTTTTGGCAAATATTTAATATCAAAAAAGCCAAAGAAATGATTATGTTTTTTTTATCGCCCATATTAGGAATGTTAATTGCTTTCTGTCAAGTTTTACCAACACTTGAACTTATTCCACATTCGATAAGAAGCAAAGGGCTGAGCCCACAGGATATGTTTTCATGGGGCTATTACTTAAAAGATTTATTATTATTTATTCATCCATATTTTTTTGGCAATCCTGTTTTTGGTACTTATACAAGAAAAGATAGTATTTTTTATGAAAATTGTATTTTTGTTGGAATTATGGCAATTTTTTTGGTTGCCATTGGTCTAATAAAAATTAAAAGAGAAAAGATTGTGAGATTTTTTTTCATACTTGCTTTAGCAATTATCGGTTTTCTGATGGCATTTCCAGTTGTTATTAAAATTGCTTCGACAATTCCAATTTTTAATTTTTTCCGTGTTCCACAACGATTTTTGGTTTTTGTAGTTTTTGCACTTTCGGTTCTCGTTGGATATGCCTTTCAGTCATTAACATTGAAAAGATTAAAAATACCAATTTTATTTATTATTTCACTCGAACTTATTAACTTTGGTTTTGGATACAATAAAGTACTTCCTAAGGATTATTTTGATACTCCAAATTTTGCTAAACTTTTAAAAAAAGATACGTCCCTATTTAGAATTGTCACTATCGGTGGAAGTAAGATACAAATTTTAAACTACTTGTTCTCTACAATAGACCAAACAAACCATGCTGCTCAAAAGAGTTTCTTAAATTTTCTTTTTTCAAATACGAATATAATTTTTGATATTCCTACGTTAGATATTTATACTCCGCTTAAAGTTGTGGACGATTCCAAGAATTGGGAATTGATAAAATCAAATGTAAAATATGTGCTTTCATCGGTATTATTAACCAACGACAGATTTGTGCTTTGTGGCGAAATTTATCTACCAGCAATTTTGATATCCCTAAAAGTTTACAAAAATAGCGATTATTTTTCTTATGCATTTTTTGAGGATGAAAAAAAACAAAAAAAAGAACCATTGAAAATTTTACAGTATAGTAATAATAAGGTTAGGATTGAAAAAGACGTAGATGCTGCCGGCGTAGTTACTCTTTTAGATTATAATTACCCAGGATGGTTTGCTTTTGTTGATGGTATTAGTTCAAAAATATATACAACAAATACAATGACACGCTTAATAAAAGTTGGTCGTGATTCAAAAAAAATTGATTTTATTTTTTTGCCGCAGTCATTTATAATTGGTATTTGGATTTCTATTTTTGCGATATTTATAGTTTTTTACGCAATGGGCATATTTAAATATGGGCCTCATTTTTCTTAGGAAAATAATTAAATAAAATATTTGGAAGAAGTGAAATCTGTTTTATAAGTATAGCTTATATTCAAAAGGAAGGGTGAGATGAACATACTTGCCATTGAAACATCAAATAATATTTGTGGTGCTGCTATAATAAGCGATAATAAAATTATTGCTGAAAAGAATATTTTTTTGCCTAAAAACTCGTCCCATAAAATTTTTAATATTATAAAAGATATAACAAAAAAGAAATTACAATTTGATGCCGTGGCTATCGATATAGGTCCTGGTTCTTTTACTGGCATAAGAATAGGTATTTCACTTGCACGTGCTTATGGACAATTTATAAATGTGCCCGTTGTCGGCATTTCATCTTTAGATTGTCTGGCTTTTAATGCATCGGGGAAAAAAAATATTTCTGAAAAAATTTTCCCAATAATAGATGCGCTTCGCGGTGACGTTTATACTGCAAGGTATGAAAGATTAAATCCCACATCATGTTTTGTCACGTCAAAGCCAGATTTGCTACGACGGAAAGAACAAGGTATTACAAAATATGGAGTGAAAAGAAAATCAGAATATCAAGTGGTTGGGATTGAAAAATTCTTAAAAATGATAGATAATAAGACAACGATTGTAGGAAGTCGTGAAATTTGTCAGCAAATACCAATAAATGGAATTTGTGTTGAAGCGAAATTATCTGCTTCTGGTGTTGGTTTTTTAGCATTAAAGAAATTAAGCGACCATATAAATGACTGTAAAAAATACAATTACAACAAAGTTTTACCTTTATACATAAGGAAACTTTTTGCACAAGAACATTATAAAAAAAGTGCTTGAAGTTGGTGGGCTGACGCCACTTCGTTAAGTGACTTATTTATCGACAATCTATTTTATGCTCATGGCCATTCACACTGTGCCGCAATTATTTTAAATTTGCTTCATAAATATAAATTTAATCAAATTTAGTGGTTAATTTGATATTATACCCTTAAAAATTATGTTTTGTATGAAAAATATATGAAAAAATTTCTATTATTCTATCTTTTGTTTTTTACCTGTGTTTTTAGCAAGTATTTTTTATCTTTCGGATATTGTGTGCAAGCCGACAGTTACTACCATTATTTATTAGGTGGTATTGCCGAGATGAAAGGTGATTTGCCAAAAGCAATTGAAGAATATAAAGAGTCGATTTTGTATGACACGGAATCAGTTTATCTAAAAAAGCAACTCGCTAATCTTTATATTTTAATTGGCGATACAGATGCAGCATCGCAAGTGCTTTCTGAAATTTCTAAAATTGTACCTAACGACAAATCAACAACAGAACTTCTATCAAAGATATCAGCCTACAATAAAAAACCCGAAGACGCAATTTCAGCATATAAAAAAATACCATCAGCACAATCAATATTATTTAGCGATAGCAAACAGTCGATTTATAATCTTGGAATATTATATTCTAACTCTGGAGAATATGAAAAGGCGATTTCATGTTTCGAAAAGTTTTTACAAATCGATCCAGACGCAGCAGATGTTTATGTTAATATCGGGGTTTTATACTACAAGCTTAATCGCACACAGGAAGCAGAATTATATTTGAAAAAAGCGGCCGAATCCGATTTAAATTCCATTAGCTCACTTCTTACACTTGCTGATATTTATGAAGAAAAAAAAGATTACGATAAGGCAATTGAGTTGTATAATAAATTAGTAAAGATTTTACCTGACGAAACAAAGCTTCTAATAAAAATTGCCGAGATTTATATTGCAAAAAAGGACTATCTATCGGCGAAAAAATATCTTGTTCAAGCACAGAAGTTATTTCAGAAAGATTATTGGATTAACTTCTATCTTGGGTTGTTGTCTACTATGGAAAAAGACTATAAGACAGCGATGGAATATTTTGATGAATCAATTTCTATAAACAAAAAATTACCTGAACCATATATGCAAAAGGGATATATTTTTACAATTCAGAAAGATATAAAAAAAGCAATAAAATATTTTGAGAAATCAATATCTCTTGGTATCAAAACTCCGGATGCATATTTTTTTCTTGCGGTGGACTATGAGGTTTTAGACAAATATAAAAAGTCGGAACATTTGCTAAAAAAGGCAATTGAAATTGAACCACGAAACATACACTACCGATTTGAATTGGGAGTTGTTTACGATAAGCTAAATAAACAAGAATTGGCGGAAAAAGAGTTTTTTAAGATAATAGAAATTGATTCAAATTCCGCAGTAGCATATAATTATCTTGGGTATATTTGGGCTGATAAAAACATAAAACTTAATGAAGCAGAAGAATTTATAAAAAAAGCGTTAGAAATAGAACCAGAAAATCCTGCCTATATTGATTCGCTTGGTTGGGTTTTTTATCGTCAGAAGAAATATGTCGACGCACTAATATTACTTAAAAAGACATCTGAAAAAATAGACGATCCTATTGTTTTTGATCATCTCGGCGATTGTCATTTTGCTCTTGGGGACAATGAGGCAGCAGTTGACAATTGGGAGACATCTTTTTTTGTTGAAAAAAATAAAGTAGTCAAAAAAAAGATAAAAAAACACTCTAAAAATCTAATATGGTCTCAAGATATGATAAAACTACGTGCCTTAAAAAGTTTTAATGGAATTCAAGATATTTCAGGATTTGTTAGTGCTAATACCGCATGCGAAAACAAAGGATATGGGGTGAATGGGCCATTTTTTTTCAAAAAACCAAAACAGTTGCGACTTGAAATTTTAGGACCATTTGCAATATCGCAAGGACTTATTCTGATGCGTCAAGAAACAATTGTCTATAGCACGCCTGATAAAAAACAATACAATCTTACCGATAATCTTTTTTGGGTTAAAGATATTTTTAGTATTTTTGATGCAGAATGTTTTGGGGGACTCAATTTTATTACTGCAGAAAAAGATTTTTATGTTTTTAAGAATGATTTTTTGGAAATGAAGGTTGACAAAAAAGAGCACACAATTTCAGAAATAAAACTTAGCGATGGTTCCATTATTACACTTTGCGAGTATGATTTGTTGGGAAAAAGGAAATTTCCACACAAATTGGATTTCGCGAGTTCTAATAAAGATATGAAAACTATAAAAGCAACCCTAATTCTAAAAAAACTTAACTTCAATAAAAATATAAAAATAGATTTGTTTAATGAGCCCAAATAATAAAAATAGAGAATAAAATAGTAGAAAAAAAGGAAAAAAAGAGAGAAGAGGTGTGAAAAAAAGAGGATTTTGGGCTTGTTTTTGGCTTGTGTGTGGCATTGACAAAGGAAAAATAATTTTGTAAAATTGACGCTGTAGCCGCCGTAAACACGTCACAAGAGGCTATCCGACAACCTATTCCGCTTTACCGACGACACAGCGTCAGTAAAAAATGATGTGTTGTTTGTTGTCATTAGTTGCCAAATACTGCTATATTTTATAAAAAAATGACTGTTTTACGATTTGTCGGACAGCCTCACAAGCGTCGTAAAATGATATAATTTGGTAATGCAGGGCTCTTAGCTCAGTCGGTTAGAGCAGCTGACTCATAATCAGCGGGTCGGGGGTTCGAGTCCCTCAGGGCCCATTAAAAACAGATAAAAGTTCGAAGGATAAAGAAAAGAGTAAAAAATAAGACGGAAAACTGGAAACTGGAAGATGAAAGATGTGGCAAAAGAAATATTAACACGGCTGAAAAAACAATATCCATCTGTAAAAAAAACAGCATTGACATTTTCAAATCCGCTGGAAATTCTTGTTGCGACAATTCTTTCTGCGCAATGTACTGACGAACGTGTTAATAAGGTTACACCAAAACTTTTTTGTAAATATAAAAAAGCATCTGAGTATGCTGATGCCGATATAAAAGTTTTTGAACAAGAAATAAGATCCACGGGTTTTTATCACAACAAATCAAAAAATATAATAAATACCTGTAAGATTATTGACGAAAAATATGGTAATAAAGTGCCAGATAGCATGGAGGATTTATTGACACTTCCAGGCGTGGCGAGAAAAACAGCAAACATTGTATTGGGAAATGCATTCGGAAAAATTTTTGGTGTTGCGGTTGACACACATGTAAAGCGTTTATCGTTTCGTTTGGGGCTATCAAAAAATACTAATCCAGAAAAAATAGAGCAAGATTTAATGAAAACATTTGATAAAAATGATTGGTTTGCGGTTTCAAATCTTTTAGTAGAACACGGAAGAAAAATTTGCAATGCTAAGAAACCTGATTGTAAAAACTGTTTTTTATGCGATGTTTGTCAAAAATTAGATGTTTCGGGCAATTAGCTCAGCGGGAGAGCACTCCCCTCACACGGGAGGAGTCGCAGGTTCAATCCCTGCATTGCCCAGCGAATGTGTGATAGATTAATAAATTACTATAGATAACAGGAGGTAGGCTGTGAACGAAGATCTTTCAAAACTTATAGAATTACAAGATGTTGATTTAAAAATAGACGAAGCAAATAATGACATTAAAAAGATTGATAATGAAATAATTTTTTTGTTGGACACTCTTGAGAAAGAGAAGGAGCAAATTGAAACTGTTAAAAAAAATCTAACAAGTAGCAGCATTTTAAAAAAAGAAAAAGAAATTAGAATAATCTCAATAGAAGAAGAAATAAAAAAGCACAATACTGAATTAAATGCAGTTAAAACTAACAATGCGTATAAAGCACTTTTATCAGAGGTGGAAGATGGAAAAAAAGAAAAACTAAAATTAGAAGACGAACTATTATTGTTAATGGAAACAGACGAAAAAAATTCTGATGATGTGAAAAATTTACAAAAAGAATATGAGAATAAAAAACTAAAATTTAATGAAAGAAAAATACAGTTTGAAAATAATTTAAAAAGCTTAAACGAACTTATTGTACAACTTTCCGATATACGAAAAACAAAATTAGTGGAATTGTCAAAAAATATTGCTGATAAATATGAAAATATAAGAAAGAACAAAAATGGTAGTGCTGTTGTAGTTATAAAAAACAATTCTTGTGGTGGATGTCATAGAAGTTTACCAATCCATATTATTGACGAAGTGAAAAAAGACAAAGATTTAGTTTTTTGTAGCAACTGTATGAGAATTTTGTATCGGAAATAATGAAAGAGCTTACTATTTATACTGACGGTGCATCAAGAGGCAATCCTGGCCCTTCTGGGATAGGGATAGTTATCAAAGATGTTTCTGGAAAAATCGTTAAGAATGTAAAAAAATATATTGGAATTGCTACTAATAATATAGCTGAGTACAATGCCCTTCTTGTTGCATTTGAGGAAGCAAAAAAACTTGAGGCGGATAAGATTAAAATTTTTCTCGATTCCGAACTTGTTTGTAAGCAATATCTTGGTGAATATAAGGTTAAAGATAAAAATCTTAAAGAAATTTTGGAAAAAATAAGAGAGAGAGGAAAAAATTTTTTAAGCATTGAAGTTACCCATATTCCAAGAGAAAATAATAAAGAAGCAGACAAATTGGCGAATATAGCGATAAACATAGGTGAAACAGGAGGGGATTGAGGAATTGTTCTAATCTTACGAAAGTTTGATTGGAAAGGAAAGTCCGGACTCCGCAGAACAGGGTGATGGCTAACGGCCACCGTCTAAACGCAGGTGCTCACAGATGAAAATCAGTGGTCATCAGTGTTAAAAGATAGGGAAAGTGCTACAGAAAAAATACAGCCCAGCATATAGTTTATGTGTTGGGTAAAGGTGAAAAGGTGTCCGTAATAGGATCCCAAGCGTAAGCGAGGGACGGTAAGAGCGCACCGCTTTGCTGGTGACGGCGAAGGCATAGTAAACCCCACTCGGAGCAAGGTCCAAAATAAAAGATTCGCACTGTATTTAGTGTGAAACGCAGTTGTTCGCTGCGTCATTATTTTTAAGGTTGACCGCTTGACCCCGCAAGTAATTTCGGGGCTAGAGAAATAATTCCTTAAACAGAATCCGGCTTACTAATTCTCTCCTGAAAATTTAGATCTCGTTTTTTTGTAGGATGAGCCTTCGGATTTGCCATGCGGGTTTATTATAAATAGGCAACTCTTAGATGACTTTTAGTCAACACTTTAAGAAAAGGTTGTGGTGAATTCATCGCAACTCATCACTATGAGACTGTGTCGCAATGACCAAAAATGGAGTTATAACACAGTCACCGTGTGTTGCACTAACACATTAAACTTGCTAAAGACGATATGAAAAAAAATAAAATTGCTGACATAACATCGGGCATAACATTGTTGACATGGTTATATGGTTATATATCGATATGGAAGAACCATATCGTCGTATCGCTGTGTCGCTATATCGCAACCATATCACTATTTGCCATTTTGTCATCTTGTCATCTTGTTACCTCCCTCTCCGCCGCTATTCGTATTGGAACAGAATTAGAAACAGGTGGCATAAGCTACACTAACCCAAACCATTTAGAAACATCATCATTAAAAAATTCGTACAATTATCAGAAGTCTCGTCTATATCTTGAGGGTGATTTGAAAAAAAATGTTACTGTCGGCGTAAAACTTTTAAGCCGAGGGATTTTCGGAAAAGAATTTGGGAAGGAATATACAACTGCGAAATCATCAGTTACGTTTATAAATTGTACGCCTCAAATTGAAAATGCATTTATAAAATTCTCGGAAATAAACAATTTACCCGTCGATTTTATTGTAGGACGGCAGCCGTTGAAAGTAGGTCAAGGAGTTATCATCGACGACGATGGGCTTGGTTTCGATGCTATTAGATTAAAAGTACGGTTACCTCTTGATATTAGCACAGATGCATTTATTATAAAAAGAGCAGAGCTTTCAGGCGATAACTTTACAAAAGATAAGGATGAATCGCTTTTGGCAATCGGCAGCAACTGGTTTTACAAACATAATTATAATTTTAGTGTCTATTATTTTATTGAAAATTCTTCCCTACCCTTGAAAAAAAATTTTATATCAGTTCGTGCTGATGGAAAATTTGAAGAAGGCGTTGATTATCGTGCGGAAGTTATACAATCTGGTGGCGATTACTCAGGAATTTCTTACTTAATAGGTGCCACGGCATGCTCAAAATTAAGACGACTTGGCAAAACGTCCGTCAATTTCGAATATGCTGTTGGGACGGGAAAAGAAAATAAATTAGGATTTGCGCCGACTTATGGGCACAAAACCGACGGGCTTGAACGAAGTGGATATGGCGAATATTTTGGTGCATCTATGAGTGATTTTTATGGCGGAATATCCTCCTATAAATCCGATGGGCAAGGAGTTCATACCACAACCTTAGGGGTTGATTTTGAGCCTTGCAAAGATCTAAATATAGGCTTCGATTATTATATTTTGTTTTCGCTTGACTATCCCAAATTAACCGGTATTGAAAGTTATTTTGGAGAAGAAGTAGATATGTCAGTAAAGTATAAATATGCTGAAAATTGTTTTTTCCAACTTGTTTATGGTAGATTTTCGCCTTTGAAAATAATTAAACCACAAAGCGAGACGGCAAAAATAATTTCAAATAAACTTAGCTGGTCAATTACTGCAAAATTCTGATAAACAATATAAAGTAAAATCAAAAAACTTGGTTCATAAAACACAGTAAATTAGTATTTAATTCTGAATTGAGCAAAGCGAAGTGGTGGGAGGGCAAAATGTTGAAAAAGGTTTTTATCTGCGTAATTAGTTCAGGTTTGTCGTTGCGAACAATAGCGAAGCAATCTCGATATTGTCTTGTCGTTACACTCCTCGCAATAATATTTTCATATAATCTGTGTTTTGCGAAGGATCTTTCAGAAAAAACAGGGATTGGATTTAACAGTCAATTATCTGATTTTAGCGTGAACTCCTTTTCTATCCGCTATTGGTTTTCTCAAACAATGGCTATTGAAGGACTGTTAGGGTTTTCTCTTGGCGACGATACAGTTTTTGATATTGGTGGAAAGTTTCTAACTATTCTTAAAGAGGAAAAAAACCTAAATCTCTATGGATTTATAATGCTTGGACTCGAATCATATCAAACTACGAACAATCAAAACAACCAAAAATCTGATGACACATCTTTTTTGGGAGGCGGAGGTTTTGGGGTTGAATTCTTTTTCAGCGATTTCCCAAACCTTGGATTTGCTGGGGAAGTAGGTCTTGACTTTACAAGTACAACTGATAAAAGTCAGTTTGGAACAACAGCGGGATGGTTGTCCGCAGTAGGCATAAGATATTATTTGTAATATGATCTACTAACAAAGAATTTGTTGATATATCGACGAAAAAAGATATACAATGGTATAGAAAACAACGACGAAACTACAAGGAAAACTGATGAAAGTGCCAAAAACCCTTGCAGTTTTGCATAAAATCCAATGTTCCACTAAGAACATAATATTGGTAGAAACTTGTCGTCATTGAGACTGTGTCACAATGAGCTAAAAAGTTGCATTTTTATAGAAGATAGTAACTGATGATAAATATGGTACTGCAATCCAACACTAAGTGGTAAAAGATGGATTGTGACACAGTCTGAATGAGATCAACAGTGAAGCAATCTCGACGTTGACCATGAACATAAAATAGATTGTCAATAAATGAGTCACCTAACGAAGTAGTGATACAATATCACCTGAAAATTAAGAACTTCAAATATTAAAATCCATAGTTCCTAATTTTCAATTTTCAACCTGCAACCACTTTTTCTATGAAACCGCTCTATATTGCTTTTGTATGGCACCAACACCAACCAAGTTATAAAAATCCTCAAACAGAAAAATATCTTTTACCATGGGTACGACTTCATTGCACAAAAGATTACTATGATCTCGTGTCAATCCTCGATAAATTCCCAAAAATAAAACAAACAATAAATATCACACCTTGTCTAATAGAACAAATTGTCGACTATACAATTGGTGCGACGGATGATTTTTTAGATGTTTCAAAAAAAACCGCAAAAGAACTCACGAAAGAAGACCGAATTTTTATTTTAAAAAATTTTTTTATGGCAAATCCAGAAACAATGATAGAGTTGTATCCGAGATATAATGAACTTTTTATACGACGAGGATGGCAAGCAGACGATAATTACTTAAAAAGAATAGAATCGCTTTTTAGTGCCGCAGATATTCGTGATTTAGTCGTGTGGTTTAATCTTTCATGGATTGGCCCTTATTTTAGACAGCATAATGAAAAAATACAATATCTGTTAAAAAAAGGGAAAGATTTTTCAGAGCAAGATAGGCAAGTACTTATCGATGAAATGGCAAAAATTATTGCGATGGTACTTCCCAAACATAAGGAACTACAAGACAAAGGACAAATCGAGATTATCACCTCCGCATATTATCATCCAATTTTGCCGCTTTTAATCGATACGAACGTTGCAAAAGCGGGAATGCCAAACGTAATACTTCCTAAAACAAGGTTTTGTCAACCAGAAGATGCGGAGTTTCAAATAATGGCTGGATTGGATCTCTACGAAAAAATATTCAATAAAAAGTCAAACGGTTTATGGCCGTCAGAGGGCTCTGTATCGTCAGGTGTTGTGCCAATGGTTGCTAAAAATGGGATATCATGGATTGCAACTGATGAGGAAATTCTTCATAGAACACTTGGCAATACTACAAGTGGCACGCAGAAATCAAAAGTTCTTTATAAACCATATAAAATTACCGTTGATAAACATTCGGTAAATATTATTTTTCGTGACCACAAACTTTCTGATTTAATTGGTTTTGTATATCACAAAATGGATGCAGAAGATGCGGCAAACGACTTTATTGGGCGACTTATCGAAATAAAAAATTCCATTTCAAACGATAGTGACGTTCCCCCAATTGTTAGTATAATTTTAGACGGTGAAAATTGCTGGGAATATTATAAAAATAACGGATCCGATTTTCTTAATTGTCTTTACACAAAACTTTCAAACGAATCAGATGGCGAAAAAAATGGGCTTATTACGACGACAGTTTCGGAATATCTTGCAAAGTTTCCGCCAAAAGATGAACTCAAAGGTATATTTCCTGGTTCTTGGATTAATGGCAATTTTGGTATTTGGATTGGGCACTCCGAGGATAATCAATCATGGGATTGTCTTAATCAGGCAAGAAAATTTTTAATGAGCAGAACGCCAAAAGCGGACATGGTGGAGGTGCCAAGAGTAAACATTTTGGAGGACGAAGCATCAACAAGTTTACCCAAAAGCATAAAAAAAACCCACCTGACAGCCGTCGAGCGGGCATGGGAAGAAATTTACATAGCAGAAGGAAGCGATTGGAATTGGTGGTATGGAGCAGATCACTCTTCCATGAACGATGCCGAGTTTGACCAACTTTATAGAGCACATCTCATGAATGTCTATAAACTTTTAAATGAAAAAGTGCCAGACAATCTTTATTTTTCAATAAAAAGAAAGCCGAAAATACTTGATAACATCATTGAGCCAATTGATTTTATAAAACCGAAAATCGATGGTATAGTTACCAATTATTTTGAATGGTATAATGCTGGGTTTTACGATGTATCAAAATCAGGAAGTACAATGCATCAAACAAACACCTGTATTAAAATGATTTATTGGGGATTTGATAAAACCGAACTATATTTCCGACTTAACTCTTTTTATCCATATCCGAAAGATACAAAATTTAAGATTGTTTTTTTAAAGCCCAAACAAAAAGAAGATATAATTATTGATGCGTGTAACAATTCGGCGGTTTTTAATACAGCGAAATTAAAAAATATTGCAATTGGAAAAAGTGGAATAATTGAGCTTTCAATTCCATTTTCGGATATTGGCACAGAACCTGGTGAGATTATAGAGTTTATTGTAATTGCCGAGCAAAAAGGTCTTGAACTTGAAAGATGGCCATATTATGCATCTATTGTTTTTAAACATCCTTTCAAAAACTTTCCTGAAAAATATTGGTCAGCATAGAATACTGTTTATGAAAAACTTAAAAAGATTGTCAGTTACTTTATCAATCATATTAGGTGTCGGACTATATTTTTTATATACTGAGTTAACAACATCGGAGGTAGTTATAGTTCATACCAATGATGTGCATGGTCATATTTTACCATTAGATGATATAGGCGGTAGTGTCGTGCTTTCAAATTTTTTGTCCAAATGCACCTCTTCTTCTCGGAAAACGCAGAAAAAACCATATCTTCTTTTAGATGCAGGAGATGTTTTTCAAGGAACCCCTGAGGGTGACATAGATAACGGCGAAGTTGTTATAAAAATTATGAATGAATTAGGCTACGATGCAATGGCCATAGGAAATCACGAGTTGAGCAAAGGACAAAAACAGTTAAAAAAACTTGCCCAATTAGCAAATTTTCCAATGCTTGGTGCTAATATTATTGATAAAAAATCAAACAAGATTGCTGATTGGCTTAAACCATATTGCATAAAAGAAATTGGCGGCGTGAAAGTAGGAATTCTTGGGATTACAACCTCTGCTATGGTTTACCTAACAATGCCAGAAGTTCGTAAAGGACTTGAGTTTCAGAAAGAAGTGGATATTGCAAAAAAATATATTCCAGAATTAAAGCAAAAAGCGGACGTAATTGTTGCACTTACTCATATTGGTCTTTCAAAAAATGCAACAAAAGATGATGTTTTTCTTGCTCAAAATACCGATGGGATAGATATTATTATTGGGGCACATAGTCATACATTTTTGGAAAAACCGATAATGGTAAAAAATACAATGATTGTTCAAGCGGGTTGTTATGGTAAAAGTGTTGGCAAAATTACACTTAAAACAAAAAATAAAAAAGTTGTTAGTGCTAAATATGAACTAATTCAGCTCGACAAAAAAAAATTTGGCGAGGATAAAAAATTAAAAAAAATTATAGAAAATCTCACAAAAGATGTTTCTAAAAAAATGGAAAGCGTCATTGGTTTATCGGCGCAAATGCTTTTGCATTCTGCTTCTGGTGAATTATCAAGAAATGGAGAAATCCCTCTTGGCAACTGGCAGGCGGATGTGTTTAGAAAAACTACAAATTCCGATATTGCATTTCAAAATGCTGGCGGGATTCGCGCAGATCTCCCAAAAGGTAAAATAACTCTAAGACATATTTACGAACTTGCTCCTTTTGACAATACAATTTTTACTATGAAACTTACAGGTTTGCAGATAAAAAAAATTTTAGAAAGATCTGTTTCAAGTAAATTTGGAATGTTGCAGGTTTCGGGATTAAAATTCAAATACGATAGAAATAAAAAAAAGGGTGACAGGGTTACCGAGATTATTGTTGGTGATAGCACGCCTATTGTTAGTGGCACGCAGATAAATCCGAAAAAATACTACAAGGTTGCGGTCAATTCGTTTGTGGCAAAAGGCGGCGACAAATTCAATATATTCAAACATGGCAAAGAGATTTGCGATACCGGGATTATAGATAGAGATGCTCAAGCGTTATATGTAAAAAAATATTCACCTATAAAAGCACAAATAGAGGGTAGGATAGTAAATGTAACTCCTGAAAAATGAAAAAAATTGCGATTATTACGCCTGGTGGTGACGCATCAGGAATGAATGCTTGTATAAGGGCGATTGTTCGTCGTGCCATTCCTTTTGGATTTGAAGTTTTTGGTGTAATGAATGGTTATCAAGGACTTATCGACGAAAACATTGTTAAAATGGATGCCAGAACGGTTAGTGGAATAATTTGTCGTGGTGGCACAATTCTAAAAAGTTCAAGATGCGCGGAAATAAAAACACAAACTGGTTTATTGAAAACAGTGAAAACACTTCAAAAAAATAAAATTGATTTTCTTGTTGTAATAGGTGGCGACGGTTCGATTAAGGCGGCCGAAAAAATCTCCACCCATTCACAAAATAGTATTTCCGTTGTTTGTATCCCCGCATCAATTGACAATGATGTTTTTGGTACCGACGAGACAGTTGGTTTTGATACGGCAATAGATACAGCGGTTGAAGCGATTGACAAAATTCGTGATACGGCAACCAGTTTTGACAGGGTTTTTATAGTAGAGGTAATGGGAAGAGAGCATGGGTTTCTTGCACTTGAAATTGGGCTTGCATCAGGTGCAGAGTTTGTTCTGGTGCCAGAAGTAAAATATCCTTCGTGGCGAATAAATGAAATCTGCGAAGAACTCAAAAAAGATCAAAAAAAGAAAAAGAGATCGGCAATAATTGTTTTTGCCGAAGGTTGTGGTGATGCCAGAAAAGTTGCAAAGCAAATTTTTGACTCTACAGGAATAGATGTAAAAGTGAGTACGCTTGGTTATATTCAAAGGGGCGGCAATCCGTCAGCAAGAAGCAGAAATATAGCAAGTCGTTTCGGAAGTTTTGCGGTTGATTTAATCTCGAAAGGTTATAAAAATAAAGTTGTTGTTTTGCAAAAAGGAGAAATAAAATCACTGCCGATTGAAAAAATAACTTCTAAAGAAAAAAAAGTAGACATTAAAACATTAAAACTCGTAGAAAAACTTGCCATATAATCTCACTGTCTATGGAGAAAGAATACGATTAGGAGTTGTCTCGCAATAATTTTTCTCTACTTCCCTACTTATTGCTTCTTATAAAGTCCATTATGATAAAAATAAAAACACCATTAACTGAAAATATATTAGAGAAACTTAAAATCGGTGATGAAATTTTATTAAGTGGAACTATTTTTACAGCACGTGATGCGGCACATAAACGACTTTCGGAATTACTCCACAGCAATAAAAAATTACCGTTTGATATAAAAGGGGCAGTGATTTATTATACTGGTTCCACACCTGCAAAGCCAGAGCAAGTTATAGGAAGTTGTGGGCCAACCTCTTCTTATCGAATGGATAAATATACTCCGAAATTATTAGAGCATGGTCTTAAAGCCACTATTGGTAAAGGTAGTCGCTCAAAAGAGATTATAGCGTCGATGAAAAAACATAAAGCAGTTTATTTTGCAGCAACAGGTGGTGTGGGTGCCTTGATTTCAAAATGCGTAAAAAAATCTGAAATTATTGCCTTTCCAGATTTGGGCTGCGAAGCGATTCATAGATTAAATATAAAAGATTTTCCGCTTATCGTAGCAAACGACATTTACGGTAATGATTTATATAATGAAATTATCTAATGGAAATGTAACTTTTCTCGACGGGAAAGAAATATCTTCAAAAAATAAATATTTTTGAATTGAAAAATGGATTGACAAAATAGATATAATGTGTTATACATATATTACAGGAGGTATTATGAATAAATTAGCGGCTTTTCGTTTACCAGATTCTATGATTAACGAAGTAGATTCTATTTCAAAAAAATTACAGAGAACAAAATCTTTTGTTATAATGGAAGCACTGAAATCATATATTGGGGATATAGTGGATTATCAAATTGCACTTGATAGATTGAACGACCCACATGATGAAATTGTTACTAGCAAACAAATGAGAGGTTTACTTGCAAAATAAAATACTGTACAAAAAATCCGTTGCTAAAGATTTCAAAAATATTGATTATTCTAAACGAATAATAATATTAAATCATATTGAGAATGATTTAGCAAAAGATTTAACCTGTGGAAAACAATTAACTGGTAATTTTGCTGGTCTTTTCAGTTTAAGAGTAGGCGACTATCGAGTTGTATACAAACCCCTACATAACACTGTTTTGATTTTAAGGATTACCCACAGAAAAGAAGTTTACAAATAACAAACCATACTTATATTTTGACACTCTTCACAGCTGAAGCCGAGAACTTTCTTGCCCGATGGTTTGTAAAACAGAATAACAATAACAACTTTTCTCGACGGGAAAGAAATATCTTCAAAAAATAAATATTTTTGAATTGAAAAAAAGGCTTGATAAAAGTGATTAATATGTGCTTTTTGCCGCCTCTTACTGAAACCGTGTCGCAATAGCAAAATGTGTGTCATTACGAGCGAAGTGAAACGATCTTTAAAATATTTCTCGTCGGAAAGAGATTGCCACGGCTTCCTTCGGAAGCCTCGCAATAACCAAAAGTGGAGTTATAACACAGTCTCATTGTGACACAGTCTGAGTGACTGACTGAACTTAATAAAGTAGTGTCAATTAGTAGAGAATTAACAGGATGGATTTAATATATAGGGGTGTAAAATATCATTTGGTGCAGATTTGTAAATCAACAATAACTAAATCTTTCACAAGTTCATAGTTCGTTAGTATTCGTCAATTTTATCTTTTGTTATTCTTGCATAGAAAAATTTTGTTGGATAAGTTTTGTTATCGCCAACGATATATGATTTCAGAAATTTGTCTTTTGCTTCACTAATTTTTTTTTCATCACCGTCAGTATGAAAAACTGCAAGTGGTTCGCCTTTCTCAACCTTATCGCCAACTTTTTTCTTCAAATAAATTCCAACCGACTGGTTTACAATATCCTCTTTTTTAGTTCTACCTGCACCAAGAATTAAAGACGAAATTCCTACTTCAAGTGCATTTATTTTCTGAACATAACCAGATTGTTCCGACTTAATTTCAATCAATTTTTTACATTGTGGTAAAAGTAACGGATTATCAATTGTCTTTGGATTCCCACCTTGTGCTTCTACCATTTGCTTAAATTTTTTAATACCTTTTTTGGTTACAAGCACTTCTTTTAGTTTTTCCTTACCCTCATCGATAGATTTGACAAGCCCCGAAATCAAAAGCATGTTACTCGCCAATTCAAGACATAAGTTCGTCAGATCTTTTGGTCCCACGCCATTTAATGTGTCAATTGCTTCTTTAACCTCAATAGAATTACCTATAGCAAAGCCGAGTGGTTCTTCCATGCTTGTAATGAGTGCCACCATTTTTTTACCCGCATTCTCACCGATGTCAACCATTGTTTTTGCGAGTTTCAAAGCATCTTTATAGTTTTTCATGAATGCGCCAGAGCCAATTTTTATATCAAGAACTATTCCATCTGAACCACCAGCAAGTTTTTTCGACATAATACTTGCGGCAATAAGTGGAATTGAATCAACTGTTGCCGTAACATCTCTTAAAGAATAAATCATTTTGTCAGCAGGAACAAGTTGTGCTGTCTGGCCTACTAATGCGAGTCCAATTGTATTTACATTTTCAATAAATTTTTCTTTCGACAATGAACAACAGAAACCAGAAATTGATTCAAGTTTGTCAATTGTGCCGCCAGTATGTCCGAGTCCACGACCTGATATTTTTGCAACTTTACCACTGCACGCAGAAACCATTGGAGCTAAAACAAGAGTTGTTGTATCACCGACGCCACCAGTAGAATGTTTGTCAACCTTGAAACCTTTTATTTGTGATAAATCAATTTGTTTAGCCGAGTTAGCCAATGCAATTGTTAAATTGATCGTTTCACGGGTTGTCATTCCACGGAAATAAATGGCCATAAGTAGTGCTGCCATTTGATAATCAGGGATTTCACTTTTTGTAAAACCGCTGACTATAAAATTTATTTCTTCTTTTGATAATTCAGCACCATCTCTTTTTTTATAAATCAAATCATACATTCGCATAAAATTAATTAAATTGTTTATATGACAACACAGTGATGCGTCTTACATCATTGTCCATTCGTATCACACATCCATATTGCTCGCTCGTATCGTTTACCCGTTTCCAATTACCCACCCGTTGATTTTATATCCAAAATTATAAGTTGTGCCGATTCTTTATTTTGCCAGTTATTTATTTCAAGATGAAATACTACGTCCACCTTTTGTCCTTTTTTTAAACCAGCAGCACGTCGACCTAACAGCCATCCTATGCCGTTAACATCCGTTTCAGCGTTCTTAAAACATGTTCGTAGGTGTGCTCCATCAATTCCAATATTTGAAAAATTACTTAATATAATATCTTCGATAATAAAAACTGGATGTTCATTTCCAAAACCATATGGTTCTAAAAGTTCAAGTTCTTTTATTAAGTCGATGGAAATATCTGAAGCAGAAATTGCCATGTCAATTGAAAGATGTGGCACAAGCATTTCATCCGTTATTAAACTGTTCGCTATAAATTTTATACGCTTTGTAAATTCTTTCAGATTTTTTTTGGCAATTGTCAAACCAGCAGCCGCCTTATGCCCACCGTATTTTACGACGATATCTTTACATTTTTCTATCGCAGATACTATATCAAAATCTTCTATACTTCTTGCTGAACCAATTGCACATTCATCTTCTAAAATTAAAAGTATTACAGGTTTTCCGAACTCTTTTATTATTTGATTAGCAGAAATTCCTGTAACGCCGTGTCTAAGACTGGTAACTACTGTTACAAAAATTTTATCATTTTCAATATCGTTTTGTTTAATAGTTTCATCAATAAAATTTTTTGTATTAATTTTTTGTAAAGCCTTTCTTTCGTTATTGATTTCTAAAATTTCATCAAGTAAGATATTGGCACGAGTTTCATCGTCGGTTATCATTAATTCTGCCGACAAGTTGGCTTTATCATAACGGCCAGCAGAATTTAAAAGTGGAACTATTGACCATGAGACTTTTTTTGCTGTAAAAGATTTTTTTTCAATTTGAAGATTATTAATGATTGCACGAATACCGGGTTTTTTGGAATTATATAAAAGCGGAATACCATATTTTACGAAAATTCTGTTTTCGGATATTAGCGGAACTATGTCAGCAGTTGTACCTAAGGCGACCAGATAAAAGTATTCTTCAATAAATTTTCGTTGCTTTTTTTCCTGCAACAAAACAAGTCGTTCAAAAATTTTTGAAATGGCTGCAGCATCATTTAATGCACGGTGAGAGTGTGATATCTCTATGCCCATATCTCTTGCGAGAGCACTAAGACAGTGCGAACTGATAGGATATAATTTGCGAGACATTTCAAGAATGTCTATGACGATATTGGAGATTTCTTTACTTTTAGTTTTTTTTGCAGCATGATGTAGAAATGCTATGCCAAAATCGGAGTTATGAACGACAAGGATTGATTTGTCGATAAAGCCCAAAAATTTTTTCATTACTTCTGAAATAGTAGGGGCAAATTCACAGTTGGTATCCGTTATGCCGTGTTCGGTACTGACGTTTTCAGGAATATGACATTTAGGATTAAGAAGTGTTGTAAATTTTTTAATTTCAATAAAATTGTGAATTTTTATGGCACCAATTTCAATAATTTCGTCTGTCAAAGGAGAAGATCCGGTTGTTTTAATGTCCAGTACAACTATGTCTTTTCCATAATAATCGGAGTAAGAAAACGCAACTGCCTGAAAAAGTTTGAATGCAACTCCGCATCCAGCAAGTTCCTTAAAAAGATATTTTTCAGACGAGCATTTTGGATCAATTGTTGCAATTGCCTTCGGAAGTTCATTTGATGGTTCGTGATGGTCGGTAATTATTATATCAATTCCAAGTGTTGCTGCAAAATTTACTTCTTCAACTGCTGTTATTCCGCAGTCAACAGTTATTATTAGTTTTATCTCCTCTTTTTTATATTTTTCAATTAATTTGTTACACAAACCATATCCCTCGTTCGACGGTATACACCATTGTACATCGGCTCCAAGTTCTTTAAGATATAGATAGGCGATATTGATTGAAGTGATACCATCGACGTCATTGTCACCATAAATAAGAATTTTTTCTTTTTTATCTATGGCAAGACGGATTCTATTAACCGTTTTTTCCATATCAACAAATAAAAACGGATTGTGCAAGTCAGATACTCGTGGATGGATAAATTTTTTTATTTGTCGAGGAGTGTTTATTCCTTTTTGTAGGAGGATAGAAATAATTGCTTTTGAATAACCAGTCTGTGCTGAAAGTTCGTCTATTAATGCGATATTAGATTGTTTAATTTTCCACTGTTTCATAAACATACGGATTACACAGATTTTACAACGACTACACAAGTGTATCGTTAAATCACTTTTACAATTTCTTTGATGTAGCTGCCAAATTGTTTTTCAATTTTTTTTCCAATTTTAAGTACCTCGTCGTGGTTTAACGATTGTCTCAAAATACCAGCGGCCATATTAGAAATATAAGAAATACCAAGTATTTTTATTCCGCAGTGATTTGCGACGATTGCCTCGGGAACAGTTGACATTCCGATACAATCAGCACCTAAAATTCGAGCCATTTTTACCTCTGACGGTGTTTCATATGAAGGGCCACAATTAGCAAAATATACACCTTTTTGAATTTTGATTTTTAGTGTCTTTGCGCACATTTGTACCTTTTTGATTAGTTCAGTTTTGTATACCGTTGACATATCAGGGAAACGCTTTCCCTGTAAAATACCGTCTACACCAATTAGTGGATTATTTCCTGTAAAATTAATGTGGTCGGAAATTATCATAATGTCACCAGGTTTAAATTTTTTATTTACCGCACCGACGGCAGATGTAATAATGAGTTTTTCAATTCCAAGGTGCTTCATCAATCGTACTGGATATGTTACTTCATTGATTGAGTAACCTTCATAAAGATGTGGACGTCCAGCCATTATGAAAATATCTTTGTTTGATAATTTTCCAATAGTAACTTCGCCTTTGTGTCCTTCAACGGTTGATTTGGCAAAATGAGGTATTTTAGAAAAGGGGATTTGTACAGCATTAATAACCGCATTAGATATAGACGATAATCCCGATCCGAGAATTAAAGCAATTTTTGGTTTTAATTCCGATTTACTCTCAATAAATTTTTTTGATTCATCTAAATTTTTAATAAGATTCATTATGATTTCCTTCGATAATATATAATTGTATCTGCTTTTGTATCGCTGTCATCATAGTTTTTGCTGGTTTTTCAACAAAAATTTTCAACAAAAACTTTTTATGTAATTTTTACTAAAATGTCATTGATAGTATTTGCTGCTTCCGTTACACGGTCAGCAGCGTTTGAAAGATGTCTGTAAATTTCTCTCGTTTTAAAAATTTTTATAAAATCGTTTGATTTGAAAAGTTCGACCAATCCTTCGCGGTAGCGGTGTTCAACAAAATTTTCCATTTTTCTTGCACGAATAAGATGTTGTACGACGGTTGTGGGACGATCTTTTAATCCCTTAACTGCGTGAGAAATATCTTTTGTGGCAAGATGTAATGCCTCAACCATTTTTTTTATGTAATCATCAGCTTGTATCTCAAAAAGAGTCATTTCTTCAACAGTTGATTTTGCATAATCTATGATATCGTCTACGGCGCGAGATAATGCAAAAATATCTTCCCTGTCAATAGGTGTTACAAAAGTATAATTAAGTTCTTCAATAAGAACTCTTCTTATTTCGTCTACCTCTTCTTCTAAGGCATTTACTTTATTTCCGTTTTCCGTCGTTGGATTATTGATAAATTCAAGGAATAAGGCAAGACCTTCTTCAACCTTTATTGTTTGATATAGTAGCATCTTAAAAAAATCTTTTTCTTTTGTGAATAGCCACATTTTGTGCCTCCTCCTTTATTTAAAAATTTTACTCAATATAAAAAAACATAATCCTGCTATCAAACCACTTGCTGGTATTGTTATTAACCATGCAATTGCCATGTCTTGTGCAACTTGCCATCTTATCATTTTTGGACGAAAAGCACTACCAGCACCTATTACCGACGATGAAATAACCTGTGTAGTAGAAATAGGGTATCCAAAAAATGCAGCAAAATAAATTATTAAAGTTGAAGTTGTTTGGGACGCAAAACCATGTATAGGTCTTATTTTATAAAGTCCTGTTCCAAGTGTTTTGATTATATGCCAGCCACCGATTGCGGTACCGGATGCCATAGCAAGCGAGCAGGAAATAGCAACCCAACAAGGAATGGCAATATGTTCTTGTGACGATGGTTTATATAATCCGAGCAAAATTAGTGTAAAAACAATTACACCCATACTTTTTTGTGCATCGTTTGTGCCATGTGCAAGCGATTGTGTTATAGATGAAACAATCTGTAATTTCTTAAAAACTTCATTTACTTTTGGTGATGCCCATTTGGAAAAAAATAGTGTAAGTCGTGTAAAAAAGTATGTAATAATAAGTCCGACGCAAGGAGACACTATCATAATCAAGATTATATACAAAACTTTATTCCAGTTGATTGGATTTGCACCGAGGCCGAAAAAAAACGCACCGATAATACCGCCAATTAGGGAATGGGAAGAAGAGGATGGTATTCCAAGATACCATGTTATAAGATTCCATGATATCGCACCAATTAAAGCAGCGACGATTATTATAATATTAGATGAGTTGGTGGTGAGTAAAAGTGGATTAACTATTTCTTTGCCGATTGTTTCTGCAACAGCGGTTCCCAAAAAATATGCTCCGACAAAATTAGCAACAGCAGCGGTAATAAGTGCTACCCTGAAAGACATGGCGCGCGAAGATATTATGGTAGCCACTTGATTTGCACTATCATTAAATCCGTTTGTAAAATCAAAAAATAACGCAAGGATTACAACGATACCAACAATAAGAGTGGTTATATTCATCAAGATAGGCTCTGGTTGAGAGGGATGATTAGAAGCAAGAAGCAGAGAAATAAGAAACGAGAAGCGAATGAAATGAGCGACGAATTTGTCTAAAAAAGCAAGATTGCCACGAGTCCTGCAGACTCTCACAATGGTATAATGGAAAAGCAAGCTTCCTTCCGGGGAGGTCATAAAGTAACGCATAAAAGCGCAGACCTTTTGTGATCTTTTCAAACGATCAAAAGTGGAGTTATGACACAGTCTCAAAGAGGGTAATTTTGGTAATATGATACCTATCGTTATATCATCTTGTTTTCTTGAGAGAGGGATGAGATCCTGACGTCATTGATCTTTAAGTTAAGATCCAGCGCAATGGTTGATCCACCCTCGTTTATATCTGATTTTACAATGGTTGATCCACCCTCGTTTATATCTGATTTTACAATGCTCCTTGAGAGCACCGATAGATGACTGAAAACTGATCGCCAGTATTTCTTTTAATTGTAATCATGAAAAAACATTACACCTTTATTATTGGTGTCATTTACAAATTTATATTCGTTTATCTCCACCCGTTTAGCGGGAAGGAAGCGTGTCAAAAGATGCTGATTTTTGACAAAGGGGATGCTATTTTCTACTTGACATGCTTTTCCA
>JBDRIG010000090.1:0-11500 GCA_043816185.1 Elusimicrobiota bacterium
CTTTTCTTGAAATTCAGAGAGTTCAAAACTGCCTTCAAGATAGCCGTCCATAAGTCGGTCTATTTTTGTTTTAACGGCGGAAAGTTCGGTTTTAAGATTTTGAACGAAAAGGTTTGACGATTGGCTATTTTCTTTTTCCCATTCGTTCACCTTGGCAAGATATTTTTCCCGCCAATCGTCAGGCAAAGAAACTTTTTGACAATTCTCTTTCACTTGCTCGGTTAAAATTTCTTCCCGCAAAAAGCGAGATTGAGAACAATTTTGCGTTTTGCTTTTGTGAGTGCAACGATAATAGACAAATTTTAGTCCGCTTTTCTTAATGTGTCGTTCAGCGGTTATGGAATATCCGCACTCGCCGCAAACCGCAAAATTAAGAAATTGGAAATTTTTCGGCCCTCGCTTTTTGCGAGGCTTGCCGTTTAAAATCAACGCTTCTTGAATTTGGTCAAAAAGTTTCTTTGAAATCATTGGCTTATGGCTTCCTTGGTGAATTTCGCCGCGATAGCGAAAATGTCCGTAATAAAACGGATTGGTCAAAATTTTCTGAATTGTAGATAAATGAAGCAGTTTTCCGTCTTTGCCAACCAAGCCAAGAGAAAACATTTTGCTTTGAATTTTTGTCAGCGTATATTCGCTAGTGGCAAAAGCCCTCAAAACTTCTTTCACTTTGTTAAAAGTTTTTTTGTCAGGTTCAATCGTGCGAAGTCGCGGTTCGTTGAAATATCCGATTGGGGCTTTTGCCGAAAGTTCGCCACGGCGTATCTTTTGCCTAATACCGCGCAAAATGTTTTCTCTCAAATTGTCGGTGTAATACTTCGCTTGTCCGAAAGCGACCGAAAGCATAAATTTTCCCTGCGGCGTTGGTTCAAACCAAAATGTTGGGAATTTTAGCGAGGTAATTTTTCCAGTATCAACTAAATAAATCACACGCCCGCCATCAATACTATTTCTGGCTAATCTGTCGGGATTCCACGCTAAAATTCCCGAAGCGGTGCCTTTTTCAATTTCTGACATCATAAAATTAAAAACTTCTCGGCCCGGCTCTTTGGCGGTTTTGCTTTCGTAATATTCTTTAACCACGAAAAGATTGTTTTGTTTGGCAAACTCTCGGAGTTCGGCGAGCTGGGCCTCAATGGACAAAATTTGTCTTTCCTCGTCCTCGCTTGATTTACGACAATAAATGAAATATTTAATCATAATTTTTAGAATTTTTTAATTTTATAAAAAGGCAACGCTTTACACCGACAATTTATTAAAATCTCATTTTGTTTTTCGCCAAAGGCGAAAGAAAACCATTGGCTCATTGCGGCTTTGTCGCAATACAAACTTAAAAGTTTGTGAACCGCCGCCTTGCGGCGGGGAAATTGGCGATTGATTTCAAAAATCCGTGGAATTATCTTGCCGAAATGCCCGCCGAAGCGAGGGGTGAAGCCCCTCGCAAGGCGACAAATCAATTTTGGTGGAGGTGAGGGGGGTCGAACCCCTGACCTCTTGCATGCCATGCAAGCGCTCTCCCAACTGAGCTACACCCCCAACATATGAACAACAAAATATGAACGGTCTGAAGACCGTTCACTACCAAACCTACTACAAAAACATTCAATTTCCGATACGATAAAATTGAAAACTGAAATTAAAAATATATTTAAAGTTGCAAACTTTATGTATATATTAACTTGATCCGTTGTTTATTTTTAAAGTGAAGTATTTATACTCGTATAATTTTTTATGGTCGGTGTTTTCAATCACTGTTAGTTTAAATTACTCATCAACATTTTTTATCATTTCTTTTTTAATCATTGTACATTTTCCTTCAAAGATTGCACCTTGATGGATTGAAAGAGTTTGTGTTTCTATATCACCTAAAACTTGTGCGGTTGATAAAAGCTCAAGACTGTTTAATGTAAATACATTTCCCGAAATCACACCACCAATAATAATTGATTCAGAGTGCAAATCGCCTGTAATTTTTCCAGTTTTTCCAACAATAACACCTGTAGATTTTGATATGTGCCCTTCAACAATACCGTCAACGCGAATAGTTCCTTCCGACGACATGTTGCCTTCTATTACAGCACTTTCTGCAATAATAGTTTCAATTTTTCCAATATTTTCTTTTTTTCCAAACATTTTTTCCTAATTATCTAAGAACAGTTTCAGTTAAATATTTTCTTGGATTTAATACCTTGTTATTTTTCCATATTTCATAGTGAAGATGTGGTCCGGTGGCATCGCCCGTAGAACCAATGAGTCCAATTATTTGATGTCTTTTAACTTCTTGTCCTTGTTTCATAAAAATTTTTGAGCAATGTCCGTATCTTGTTGTAAAACCGTATCCATGATTAATAACAATGAGTTTTCCATAACCTGGTTGCCATTCGGCAAGAGCTATTTTTCCATCGGCTGGGGCTTTTATGGGGTCACCTCTTTTTGCTGAAATATCGATAGCAGGGTGCATTTCATTGTTGCCTTTTATCGGATGAGTCCTATAACCAAAACCGGAGGTAATTCTTCCATAACAGGGCCATCTATTTGGTGTTGACAGCCATCTTACTTTTTCATTTTTGATAAAAAGGTTTTCTTCGTCAAAACTTTTTTTAAGATTTTGTACTTCTAATGTAAGTGCAAGAGAGTGTTGCTTAAATTCTAATGGTGTGATTGAAAATTCGCCTTCTGCCAAATATTTTGTGATTCTTTCAAGTTCAGAAAGACTAGGCCCACCAGATTGAACAACTGCCTTTTTATTTTTAAGTCCAAGTAATTTTCTAAACTCTACATCCATTTCTTTTAAGTTATCAACCATTTGTTTGGCTTGGAGTATCTCTTTTGCAAAATATTCTACCCTTTTTGTTAAAATTTTATTTTCTGCTTTTATCGTCCAATAGTCAATATGTTTGTAAAAAATAACTCCTGCGTAGACAGCAACTCCAAGAAATATGAAAGCCAACGATGCAACAAATTCTTTTGAAACAGCAAGTGTTATTGGTCTGGAAGTGGAATGAGACACAATCATTATGGTCATCATTTTGCGTCCCATTTTTTTTATTTTCATAAAAACCTTCAATAAAACTAATTAAAAAATTACAATTTTTTTAATCTTCCTGCCGTGAGTATAAATAATTTATAACATTTTGTCAAGAATTTTTATTTATCAGTGAGTTCAACCATTAAATTCAAAGTGTTGCGTTAGCACATTGAGCCTAAGATTGATACGTTGACTTGATTTTAGCGATAAAAAATAGTATAGTAAAAATAGGTCAAGCATGGTAGGGTAATGCTTTTTATAAATTTATGGAAATTTCAAAAATATACGAACCAAAGGAAGTTGAAGCGAAATGGTTGAGAGAATGGGACGAAAAAAAGTTTTTTCATTCTCAGCCAAACAATGAAAAAATTCCATTTTGCATTGTAATTCCTCCGCCAAATGTTACAGGTTCGCTTCATATGGGGCACGCCTTAAACAATCTTTTGCAGGATATAATTATTCGTTTCAAAAGAATGAATGGGTTTAATGTTTGCTGGGTGCCAGGAACAGATCATGGTGGGATTGCCACGCAAAATGTTATTGAAAAGGAATTAAAAAAGAATGGTAAAAAACGCGATGATTTTACAAGAGAAGAATTCATAAAAGTTATGGTTGATTGGGCACAAAAAACCAGCAGTATCATCTTAAATCAGTTGAAAAAATTAGGATGTTCTTGCGATTGGGACAAAACAGCATTTACGATGGATGAACAGCGTAAAAAAGCGGTAAATTATGCATTCATAAAACTTTATGAAAAAGGACTTATTTACAGAGACACGAGATTTGTTGACTGGTGTCCGAGATGCGAAACAGCACTAAATGAAAGTGAGGTTGAACAGGACGATGAAAAAGGAAAATTATGGTATGTCAAATATCCAATAGAAGGTGATGTGCAAACCCACGAGCTGACAGGGGAATCGGAAAATTCAAGAACTGATTTTATTGTTGTTGCTACAACTCGTCCCGAAACAATGCTCGGTGATACTGCTATTAGTGTAAATCCCAACGATGAAAGATATAAAAAATTCATTGGTAAAAATGCTATAATTCCACTTGTCAATCGTATAATTCCAATAATTGCCGATGAAATGATTGATATGAAATTTGCAACTGGAGCAGTAAAAATTACGCCATCACACGACTTAAATGATGATGCGATTGCAAAAAAACATAACCTTGTCTATATTGATGCAATTGATAAAAAGGCAAAAATTACGTCAAATATATTACTTGACTTAAAAAAACAGTTAATAAAAAATAGTGAAGTTGTCGACATAGTTGGGAAAGATAGAGACGATGCAAGAAAAATTTTAGTAGAACGCCTTAAAGAGAAACAGTTTTTAGAAAAAGAGGAAAATTATACTGGGCCAAAAAAAAGATGTTATCGTTGTGATACCATAATTGAGTCGTTTAATTCAAAACAGTGGTTTTTGAAAATGTCAGATATGGTGAAATTGGCAATAGATGCTGCAAGAAACGGAGAAACGAAATTTTTTCCTGATAGGTGGTTAAAACCTTATACTTTGTGGCTTGAAAATTTGAAGGATTGGTGTATTTCACGACAGATATGGTGGGGGCATCGAATTCCACTTTGGTATTGTAAAAATAGTTTACGAGTCCACGAGTCCACGAGTTCACAAGTTTCAAATAATCCAGAAATTCAAGAATCCAAAACTCAAGAACTAATTAAATGTTCCCCAGTAGCGTCCGTTGAAAAACCAGATAAATGTCAAAATTGTGGAGACACTAATTTAATACAAGATCCTGATGTATTAGACACGTGGTTTTCGTCGGCATTGTGGCCGTTGTCAGTATTTGGCTGGCCTGATGAAACAGAGGAAGTAAATTATTATTATCCAACAAATGTTTTAGTTACGGGACATGAAATTTTATATTTGTGGGTTGCAAGAATGATTATGGTAGGGTTAGAATTTAAAAACAAAGTACCTTATGAAAATGTTTATATCCATGGTATTGTTAGAGACAAAAAAGGCAAAAAAATGTCGAAATCGTTAGGTAATGTTATTGACCCGTTGACCATTATGGATAAATACGGCACCGACGCGCTGCGATTTGCACTTGCATATCAAGGAGTTCCTGGAAGAGATATGCAAATCGCCGACGATAATTTCATTATGGCGAGGAATTTTGCTAATAAACTTTGGAATGTTTCAAGGTTTGTTTTAATGAATTTATCTTCTTCTGTTTACGATTTACAATGCACGACTTATGATTCTCTTGAAATAACTGATAAATGGATTCTATCTGAATTAAATTTAACAATAAAAAATGTCACACAGGCGATAGAAAACTACAATCCTTCCGAAGCATCACGGCTCTTGTATGAATTTATTTGGTCAAAATATTGTGATTGGTATGTTGAATTATCAAAGAGTCGTCTTTATGGAACAGATGAGAAATCAAAACTGATAGCACAAAAAATTCATCTTGAAGTTCTTGAAAATATATTAAAACTTCTCCATCCAATAATGCCTTTTATCACGGAGGAAATTTTTCAAAACTTACGTGAACAGAATAAGAGTATTATGATTTCCGATTATCCTAAATTTGATATAACGAAGATCAATGAAACAGCAGAAAAAGAAATCCAAAAAGTTATAGATGTCATTGTTGTTATACGAAATGTTCGTTCCGTTGTAAATGTTGGATTATCAAATACCGTCGATGTTGCAATAAAAATATCTTCACAAGAAACAGAAAAAATTATTTTCGAAAATATACAGTATATAAACTTACTTGCGAAAGTTGGAAAAATTATTCCATTAAAAATAGATTCTCAAAAGCCAACACATTTTGTTTCGGCGATTATAAATGATGTTGAAATTTTTGTTCTTTTAGAGGGAAAAATTGATTATGATTTAGAAAAAAAACGACTCGAAGCACAAATATTAAAAATAAACGAGGAACTAAAAATATACGAAGCAAAATTATCAAATAAAAATTTTATAGAAAAAGCAGATCCAGAAGAAGTTGAAAGAATAAAGCAAAAATTTTATGATAAGCAAAATAATAGAGAAAAAATTGAAAAAATTGTAATGGAGTTAAAATGAGAATTGACGGCAGAAAATTTGACGAACTACGGAAAATTAAAATTATAAGGGACTATCAAAAATTTGCGGATGCATCATGTTTGATTGAATGTGGAAACACGAAAGTTTTGTGTGCAGCGACGATACAAAAATCAGTGCCACCTCATCTTAAAGATACTGGAACTGGTTGGGTTACAGCAGAATATGCTCTTCTTCCGAGAGCGGGGAATCAAAGAACATCTCGTCAGCGTTCAATATCAGCTGGACGAACTCAGGAAATTCAACGATTGATAGGAAGGTGTCTTCGTGCAGTAACAGATTTGCGGTCTATGGGAGAGCAATCTATTTTAATTGATTGTGATGTTATTCAGGCGGACGGAGGCACAAGAACAACAGCGATAAATGGTGCATTTATATCGTTGTATGATGCATTAAATAAAATGAAGAATCAAGGACTTATTAAAAAAATTCCTCTGAAAAAATATGTTGCAGCAGTTTCGGTTGGTATTGTTGATGGAAAAGTTATTTTAGATTTATGTGCGAAAGAAGATAATGGTGCTGATGTTGATACGAATATAGTTATGACCGACGATAACAAATTTGTAGAAATTCAAGGTGCTGGCGAGGAATCGACCTTTTCACAAAATGATTTACAAAAAATGCTTAAACTTGCCAAAAAGGGAATTTCTGAAATTATAGAAATACAGAAAAGTGTTATACAAAAAATATAAAATCATTCTTGCAACTCAAAACAAAGATAAAGTACGAGAAATAAAAAAGATTTTTAGTAAAAATTTTAGATTTATCCAATTAAATAAATTTCCCAAGATAATTGAAAGCGGAAAAACGCTTGAAGAAAATGCCATAAAAAAAGCGAAAGCAATTTTCAAAATTACAAAAATTACAACACTTTCCGATGATAGTGGATTAGAAGTTAAATTACTTAAAGGAAAGCCAGGTGTTTATTCTGCAAGATTTGCTGGGAAAAACTGTAATTATTCAGATAACAACAAAAAACTACTTAAACTCTTAAAAAACATTCCTTATAAAAAACGAAAAGCAAAATTCAGAACCGTTGTTGCTATAATTTTTTCCGATGGTAAAATAAAAACTGTTAGCGGTGCTGTTTCAGGTTATATTACGACAGAGCCAAAAGGCTCAAATGGTTTTGGTTATGACTCTGTTTTTTATTATCCAAAATTAAAAAAAACTTTTGCACAAATTACTATTGTTCAGAAAAATAGAATAAGCCACAGGGCAATTGCTTTCAAAAAAGCAAAAAAAATAATAATGGCAGCGTAGGGAGTAATGGTTTTAGCATGAAGATTTTGATAATACGATTAAGTTCTATCGGCGATATTGTTCTTGCTACGCCTTTGATTCGATGCCTGCGAACAGCAGTCCTATCAGCACAGATTGATTTTTTGATTAAAAAAGAATATTCGGAAATCCTAACAAATAACCAATATATTTCAAATCTAAAATTTTTCGAAAATAACATTTTTGAAACAGCGAAAAAAATAAAAAAAGAAAAATACGATTTTATTTTGGACATCCATAATAATTTCAGGACTTTTCTTTTCACTATATTTTCTGGCACAAAAATTTTAAGATATAAAAATTATTTACTTCAAAGATTTTTTTTGGTGGAGTTTGGTATAAATTTGTACAAAAAGAAGATTCCTGTTTTTCAAAGATACTTAAAAACGGCCGAATTGCTCGGCGTTTCGTATGACAACAAAGGACTTGATTTTTTTATAGATGAAAAAATAAAAATCAAATCTGAATCAGTTTTCGGTGGATACAAAAATCAATATGTAGGAATTTGTCCGGTTGCCGTCTGGGAAACAAAGAGATGGCAAAAAGAAAACTTTGTAGAAATTGCAAAAAGAATTTTAGAAAAACGGGATTGCGAAGTGTTGATTTTCGGTGGTAAAAACAATTTTCAATATTGCGAAGATATAAAAATTCAGATTGGTCTAAAAGCAAAAAATTTATGTGGATTGTCGTTGCAGGAAACTGCAAATGTTTTAAAAAAATGTAAATATTTAATTACAAACGATACAGGGCTTATGCATATTGCTGATGCCCTAAAAGTTCGGACAATTTCAATTTTTGGCCCAACAGTGGAAGAGTTTGGATTTTATCCACAGGTGGCAGAGTTGTCGCAGACAACAAAATTACCGCAGACGGCAACATCAAAAATAATCTCAAAAAGATTTTCTTGCAAGCCATGTTCAACAAAGGGTTCCAATAAATGTCCCGTCGGTGATTTTAGATGTATAAAAAATATTTCAGTTGAGGAGGTTTACTCGGCTCTTATTTAATGGCTTTTTATTTGGCATCTTCATGCAGAAGTTAAATTCAAAAAAGGCTGGGTTTATATTTTCCATGTTATTTGTTTATAATATATTAGTAGGTTTTGCATTTGTGTTTATTCTGCCATATTTTGTTTGGCGATATAAACTTGCTGCTTTCGATAAAATGACTCTCGGCATAAAACAGCGTTTTGGGTTTTATGATATTGAAGATGGTAAATATATTTTAATCCACGCTTCGTCCGTTGGTGAATTGAAAACCATAACAATGTTTGTTAAAAAATTGAAAAAAATATTACCCGAAAAAAAAATTCTTATATTAACAATGACGCCATATGGCTATAAATATGTCCTTGACAAAAAAATTGCCGATAAAGTTATTTTTGCGCCGATTGATATTCCGTTTTGTGTTGAAAAATTGTTTTTAAAGATTGTGCCAGAAATGCTTATTCTTGTTGAAAGCGAACTTTGGCCTAATTTAATTTTTTCTGCCAAAAGAAAAGGTGCAAAAATTGTCTCAATTAATGCAAGAATGTCGGATAGAAGTTTTCACAGATACTTATTTATAAAAGAGTTCGTTGCGGAAGTTCTAAAAAAGATAGATTTTATCTGTGCTCGTGAGGAATCCGATAGAAATAAATTTATCGCATTAGGTTGTAATGAAAAAAAAGTGGTGAAAATGGGCAATATGAAGTATGATAAAAGTGAACCCGTTCATATGGAAATAACCATAACAAAGAAAGATTTTGGTTTTACTGATAGCGATTTGATTTTTGTAGCGGGTAGTACTCGTGAACAAGAGGAAGAAATAGTAATAAATGTTTATAAAAAATTAGTTGCGGATTATAAGAACTTAAAACTTATTATTGCTCCACGATATCCTGAAAGATGTTCGACAATTGAAAAGATTTTAGAAAAAGAAAATATAAGTTTTATTCGTAAATTGCAACTTTCAGTCTCCAGCCCCCAGTCTCCAGCCCACAGTCCCCAGTTTCCAGTCTCCAATCTCCAGCCCACAATCTCCAACTGTTTACTACTCGACACAATTGGGGATCTTATGAATGTCTATTCAATAGGGACCATTATTTTTGTCGGTGGTAGTTTATTTAAAGGATCTGGTGGCCACAATATGTTAGAGCCTGCGGAATTTAGTAAAACCGTTATATTCGGAAAATTTATTAAAAATTTTCAAGAATCGGCAAAATTATTAAATTCTTCTCAAGCAGCATTTCAGGTAAGTGATGAAAAGGAGTTTTACGATTCTGCTAATAGATTATTGGCTGACGTGAAATTAAGAGACGAGATGGGCAATCGGGCAAAAGAAGTTGTTATAAAATACCGTGGTGCAACCGATAGAAATTTAAAAATTATTTCTGAAATGTTAGTCGATGTAAATGTACAAGACAAACCCTGATTGAGCAAGATACAAAAAGCAAGAAGTAATTCACAACTCACAATTCACGAGATACAAAAAACTACCCATACCTTAATATCAATGTATATGATCAATATTCATACGAACTTTCGCCGATAAACTCACGAATTATTGAATTTTTTGGAACCAATTTTTCATCGAATTCTTCAAATTCATTCAAAAGTTCACAAACCCTTTTTGCTCTTATATAAGCATCAAATTTTTTCGGATCATTTTCATATGTTTTAATAATTGCTGGGAAATATTTTAACAAGTGTTTTCTATAAAGAGGGAGTTCATATGGCATTGCGCCATTAAAAACATAATCAACCTTATTAATAAAAGGCACAATAAATTTCATTTCTGCTCTTCTGACATAGTGCCAATGTCCGACAGTACGTATCGGATTGCATGCACGGTGCCAGCTATCTCTAACCATCCGACGAAGCATTCGTAAATCTGCCCATCTTACAAACTCTCCGTTTTTATCTTTTATTTGACAAATTGCTTCAATATAAAACTTAAATTTCATATTATGTGGAATGCTTTTTGTCATTTCATCGTAAAGTCCATGTAGCGAATCAATTAAAATAATTTGATTTTTTTTAAGACTAAGCTCGGTTTTGTTTAATGATCTCTTGCCAGTCTTAAAGTCATAATAAGGTATCTTAATCGTTTTACCGACGAGCAGTTCAGACAAATGTTGATTGATTAAAGTTAAATCTAACGATTCTGGTGTTTCAAAATTGTAATCACCATATTCGTCTTTTGGATATTCTTCAAGATTCTTAAAATAATTGTCAAGATTAAGAAGTACAAAACTAATATCTTCTTTTTTTAGCACCTCACCGATTTTTGTTGTCGTTGTAGTTTTTCCACTTGAAGATGGTCCAGCTACTATTACCAAACGAATCTTATCTCTATTATCAATTATTCGTTTTGCTATTTTATTTATTTCATTATCATAAAATGCTTCAGCATCTTCTATCAGTGATTTTAATGTGTTGTTTTTAATTCTTTCGTTTAAGTTTTTTGTAGTATCACAATTGTTGTCAACATTCCATGTGAAATATTTCCATAGAATTTTATAAGGAATATTGTCTTCAACTATTATTTTTTCATTTTTGTTTTCACGAAGTCGTTTGTGTTCTACGCGGTACAAGATGTATGCCTTTGCGGTGGCGAAATGTCCATTTTCAACAAGTGTTTTTTCGACAATATCTTGAATCTCTTCAACGGTAGGTGTGAAATCCAAAGGATAAATAATGTTCATTGTAGAGATAACTTTACTGGTAAGTTTATTAGCAAGTTCTATATCAGAACCACCAACTTCATTGGCAGCGCGAAAAATTGCGTTTGTGATTTTATCTTTATTGAAATCAACAATTCGCCCGTCTCTTTTTATAACTCTATTCAGTTTAAAACCCATTATTTCTTTTTCTGAAAATAATTCTTTTTTTTCTTCCATAATCTTCCACAATAGAATCGCAGACACAGCCTGAAGACCGTGCGATAAACACTATAAATTTTGAACTTATAAACTCACAAAATTATTATGATACCGTTGAAAAACCCCTAAAAGTTCTTGGGCATAATTACCGTCGGGATTACCGATGAGAAAATATTTGACTTTTCACTCCGGAATTGGTATAATTTTACCGATGGCAAATCCAAAATTCCGGAGGCGAAAATG
>JBDRIG010000091.1:0-4776 GCA_043816185.1 Elusimicrobiota bacterium
ATCGAGGCTATCCGACAAATCATAAAACAGTTATTTTTTTGTAAAATATAGCAGTATTTGGCAACTAATAACAACAAACAACACATCATTTTTTTACTGATGCTGTGTCATCGGTAAAGCGGAATAGGTTGTCGGACAGCCTCTCTCGCCCGCAATGACGAACTGAACTCAACGAAGTGGTGCTACAGCACTGGTATTTAATTTTGCAACGATTGAACCGATGGCAATTTTGGACGTCATTTTAACCGGTATATGGTATTCATCGTCGGTCATCCAAATAAGAACTCTTCCTTTGTTCATAAATATTCCTGCATCTTGTAAATCTGGTTCAACTAAAATTGTTTCGTATTTTTGCTCGTTTATCATAATTGTCTCTCTATCGTGGACTACCACTTTCATTTTATAATTTTTTTTGTTTGAATTGACATTTAATGTAAAAGTATTTTTGGGTTTAATTTCCTGTAACCGCACTAAATAAAGAGAAGCGAGAACATCTAAAGCATTTTCAAGTATTTCAAAACTTTCACCTTTGCTATTTGTAGCAAGATGTTTATTTTGGTCATAAACAATTCTCCTATTTCTTTTATATCTACCTTCGGAAATATGATGTTCAAAAGTAATTGAATGAAATTTTTCTACATCAACCCACGAATTTGTAAAATCTCTCACCTTAAAAAACGTACCAAAAAACGGCGCCGACTTTGCTTCGGAATAAAAATGATATGCCTTTTGCCCGTTAAAATCTACGATACCTTTTATCTCAAGTGTGCTATAGCCAACTTTTACAAGCTTCCAATAGACATCGTAAACAAGTTTTTCTTCTGGTGGCAATTTTGTGTTTTCCGCTGAGCACACATTACACAAATAGAAAACACAGATTACATAAACAAAAATCTGTATTAATCTGCGAGACCAATTTATATCAATCTGCGTCCTTAACAATCCAATTCGCAGCATCTAAAATATCCTTTGCGGCATAATCCGCACCCCTCACATCAGTTCCTACTCCAGTTAAAACAAAAACAGATTTTGCTTTTACATTTTTTGCAAGATCAATATCCGACTGCGCATCTCCGACTATATAGGAATTTTTAATATCTATATTGAAATCTTTTTTTGCTTGTAAAATCATACTTGGTTTTGGTTTACGACATTTACAATTTTCATCAGGATGATGTGGACAAAAATATATCGCATCAATCTTTGCTTTTCTTTTTTTTAATCTATCGACTATTATTTTATTCAATTTTTTGACATCTTTTTTCTTAAAATATCCACGTGCAATACCTGACTGGTTGGAAATTATAATTACTTTGTAATTAGCATTGTTTAATATTTTTATAGCAGGCGCGGCATTTTTAAAAACTTTCAATCGCGAAACATCTACGGAATAATGCATGTCTTTATTTATGGTTCCGTCTCTATCTAAAAAAACTGCTTTATTTTTCATATAATTTTTTTTGTAAAAAACTTTTGATTGCTTTACTACCCTCTTTTATTTCCAACATCACTTCGATAATGTAACACGGAAAATTTTTCGGTAACCGTGTAGCATCTTTTGCTGTTGTAACAATGACCGCTTGAAATTCCGCAGCATCATTGTAAAACTTTTTTACATCACTATCCTTAAAAAAATAATGGTCGGGATATTTTTTATGAATTAATAAATTAACATCTAATTCTTTAAGTGTTGCTTCGAAATCCTCAGGCACTGCGATACCAGAAATAGCAATAACATTTTGTCCTTTAATCTTACTTCTCTGTATTTCGCGACCATCTCTATATAAAATTTTCTTAATAAAAAAAGCATGAAAAATTGGAGAAAAATTGTTGTACTTTTTTATGATTCTTTCTATCTCCGAAAGTTTTTCAGCAGTTACTTTGTCACATCTTGTTATAATAAATGCCGAAGCCCTGACTATATTTTTTATCGGTTCTCGCAAATAGCCAGAAGGTAAAAGCATAAAATTTCCAAATGGATTAATGGCATTTATACAAACAATGTCTATATTTCTTGCGAGATTTAAGTGTTGAAAACCATCATCTAAAATTATTGTATCAACTTTAAATTTCTCAATAGCAAACAAACCTCCTCTATGTTTATTTTTATCAATCACTACGGGAACGCCCACTAAACTTTTTGCAATGAGATACGGCTCATCACCAGCAAGTCTTGCTCCTAATAAAATTTTATTGCCATCTGTTACCACTTCTGACTTTTTCGTCGCAAACGAACCTGTTCGGTAGTTCCCGATTTCCGACTTATATCCTCGTGAAATTACACAAACTTTTTTTCTTAATTCTTTTAACAATTCGGCTATAAATATAACGGTCGGCGTTTTACCTGTTCCACCGATGGTAATGTTGCCAACGGAAATCACCTTACATTGCAATTTTTTTTGTTTACTTTTTTTGATTTTTTGCGAAATAATAAAACCCAAATAATATAAAAAAGAAAACGGATAAAGAATTTTAAGTGGTTTCATATTTTTCTGTAACGCAAACAACAACATTGTATTGTCCAAATTTTGCATATGACGAAAAATTATTCACCAATTGCGACACAGTCTGAATGACGGACTTTTTAGCAATTACTACAAAACCTGCAACCAATTTTCCCAAGTTATTTTTTTTCATCTTGCAATTCTTTTAATTTCAATAGTGTTATAAATTCGTTATATGCATCCATAACAACGGTCACGAATCCTGTAAAACCATCTAAAAATCCAAATTTAAGAATAAAATTTCTGAAAAATTTTACAATTGATTTTGTCAAAAATAGCCCAGGTTTTTTATTTTGGCTGAACAGATACTCTGCTTTTATGGAAGTGTAAAAATTTGACTTGCTAAGTATGTCAGAAATATCCTGATATGGATAGTGAAACATCGGGAACTTTAATTTAAGAATTTGTCCGTCGACAGAAATTTTTTCATGGACACTTTTACATGGAAATTTTGCAAAACTTTTTTTTACAAGCCGAAGTTGATAATCTGGATATTTTCCTCCAAATCTTAAAAACTTTCCGAAATAGAAATTTTTTCTCGGAATCAGATAGCTATTAATTCCGATGACATTATTCCCAATTTTTGCCAGAATTTCCTTTTTTAATTCTTCTGTTATTACCTCGTCAGGATCTATGTATAAAATCCAATCGTTTTTACATTGATTTATCCCGAATTGTTTATTTACATTAAGATTGGAGTTATTTTCACTGTGAAAAATCTTCGCCGTGTAGTTTCTTGCAATTTCAACGGTTTTATCTGTAGACCCGCAATCAACAAAAATTATCTCGTCCGCCCATTTCACACTTTCAAGACATCTTTTAATGTTTTTTTCCTCGTTATGACCGATAATAGATATTGAAATCATATTAACTCCAAATATACTTTTTCTGTCCTTTCAACCATTTTTTCTTTTGAGAAATTTTTTGATTTTTCCTTGCCATTAACGATAAATTTTCTTCTAATATCTTCATTTTCTAAAACGGATATTACAGCGACAGCGAGAGCTTTTGGATTTCTCGGCGGAACAAGCAACCCATTTATATCGTTGACAACTAATTCTCCAACACCACCGACAGCCGTCGCAATAATTGGAACACCAGATGCCATTGCATCTATTAAGGAAGTACAAAGCCCTTCAAGATAGGACGATAAAACAAACACATTAAAAATCGTCAACAATTGAGGTATATCATTTCTAAAACCTGTAAAAATTATAGAGTCGGCAATACCAAGTTTTATAGCAAGTTTGATGAGTTTGTTTTTAAGTTCACCATCTCCAACTATCAAAAATTTTACTTCGGGAATTTTTTCTTTTATTAGAGCCGCAGCAGTTAGAAAATTTATGTGATCTTTATGCGGGGCAAGAGATGCAACAATACCAACAATTTTATCACTTTTTTTGATTTTAAACTCTTCATAAAGTCCATCGCCATAAACATTTTCAAATCTCGATAAGTTCACCCCAGAATGAACAACAGAAATTTTTTCATCAATTATTTTATCATCCAACAGAATTTTCTTTACCCATTCGGAAATTGCTATTATTCTATTCACATTATTATATTTTAAACTACTTTTTATGTGAAAATCTACACGTCTTGAAGAAACTATTTTCGGTTTGTATTTCGAAATTTTTGAAGCCAAAAGTCCGATTGAATGGGCATGCGCCGAATGTAAATGAACTGCATCTGGTTTTATTTTATCTATGATTTTGGCGGTTTTGTAGATTGCAATGGGATTGAGTTCAAAAAGCATATTGACGGTAAAAAAATTAAAACCATTTTCTACGAGTTTTTGATGCATCGCACTTTTGGGCTGGCAAACAACAAAATTACTGTGCCCTTTTATATTCAATCCTTCAACCAACCAAAAAAGTTGTTGCTGTCCACCACGCCATGTTTTTTCAAAATCAATATGAAGTATCGTTAATTGTTTCATAAGATATTCTTGGTTAGTACTACTTCATTAAGCCCAAGGTGTCGTTGCGAGAGTCCGCAAGTGTAATATTTCACAATGACGGACAGAGGCACTCGCAATCAGACTGTGTCGCAATAGTAAAATGTGTGTCATTACGAGCGAAGCGAACAATCTTTAAAACATTTCTCGTCGGAAAGAGATTGCCGCGGCTTTCTTCGGAAGCCTCGCAATGGTATAATGGAAAAGCAAGCTTCCTTCCGGGGAGGTCATAAAGTAACGCATAAAAGCGCAGACCTTTTGTGATCTTTTCAAACGATCAAAAGTGGTGTATAATATATACACCGGACTTTAACC
>JBDRIG010000092.1:0-2865 GCA_043816185.1 Elusimicrobiota bacterium
TTACACCTTTATTATTGGTGTCATTTACAAATTTATATTCGTTTATCTCCACCCGTTTAGCGGGAAGGAAGCGTGTCAAAAGATACTGATTTTTGACAAAGGGGATGCTATTTTCTACTTGACATGCTTTTCCATAGATGACGAACATTTTGCTATTGTGACACAGTCTCTTTATGCACAACCTCGTTCAGATTTAATTTGTGTTCTATATATTCTGATTTCGGTAAAATATTTATCTTGTTTAACATAAATCCGACCTGTTTTCATAAGTTCAAGTAATGCTAAAAATGTAACTATAATGGAATGTTTGCTTTCATCATCTGAAAAAATAGTATAAAATGATACGAATTTCTTACCTTCAAGCAACGAAAGAACGATTCGTATTTTTTCCTCAATTGTGAATTCTTCTTTTATTATCTCTTTTGATACTATCTTTGCTTTTTCTAAAACTTTTTTGAATGCGCACATTAAATCAAAGAGCGAAACATCAACCCTATAATCTTCGTCAACAAATTCCTGTTGAATTTTGCGAAAAAAAATATCCTTTTGTTGATCAAGGTTATCTTTCAATATCTTTGATGCCTCTTTAAATTTCTTGTATTCCAAAAGACGTTTTGCGATTTCATCACGTGGATCTTCAATATCTTCTCCATTTTCATTTTCATGTGCAGGCAACAACATCTTTGATTTTATCTTCATTAATGTTGCCGCCATAATAAGAAAATCACCGGCAACTTCCAAATTCATTTCTTTCAACAAATTAAGATATTCAAGATATTTTGAAGTTATTTTAGCAATGGGAATGTCATAAATATCCAAATTATCTTTCTGTATAAGATAAAGAAGGAGATCCATTGGTCCTTCGAAAGTTTCTAATTTTATGCCATATTCCATAAACGCAGATTGCACGAAGAACGACACGAATTACGCAAATTTTGATTCCTAATTTATTCGTGATTCCATAATTTTAAAGATTTTTTTACCTCGTTCATAGTTTTTTCTGTAATATCTCTTGCTTTCTCTGTACCATTTTTAAGTATTTTGTTTATTAACGCTGGATCTTTTTTAAGTTCTTTTTGTTTTTTCTGAATTTGTTCCAACGATTTAACTATTTCGGATGTAAGCATCTGTTTGCATTTTACACAGCCAATTCCGCCTTTCTTGCACAATTCTTCAGTTTCATGATAATTTTCGAAATATATTTTATGTAATGCGAAAACGGGACATATTTCTGGATGACCTAAATCGGTTGGATGAATTCTTGCTGGGTCGGTTATGTATGATGATATCTTTTTTGAAATTATTGATGGTTCGTCGGAAAGATAGATGCAGTTATTGTATGATTTTGACATTTTTCTTCCGTCGATTCCAGGAACTTTCGGAGTTTTTGTAAGAAGTGCTTGTGGCTCAACTAAAATTTCTCCATAAAGAGAATTAAACCTCCTTGCAATTTCGCGTGTTAATTCTAAATGTGGAAGTTGATCTTCGCCGACTGGCACCTTATTCGCTTTATAAATTAAAATATCCGCCGCCTGTAAAACGGGATAACCAAGAAATCCATATGTATGTAAATCACGAAGTTTTATTTCCTTGAGTTGTTCTTTGTATGTGGGACATCTTTCAAGCCATGATAAAGGCGTTATCATAGATAAAAAAAGATGAATCTCGGCATGGGAAGGTATTTGCGATTGAACAAAAATTGTGGACTTTTCTGGATCAAGCCCGACGGAAAGCCAGTCAACTACCATATCAATTGAGTCATTTTTTATATTTTTAACATTTTCATATTCTGTAGTCATCGCATGCCAATCTGCAACGAAATAAAAACAATCATAATTTTCTTGCAATTCAACCCAATTTAAAAGCGCACCATGCAAATGCCCAATATGTAATCTACCCGATGGCCTCATTCCCGATAAAACTTTTTGTTTCATATTTGTTCCACTATGATTCGAATGTTAATTGAATACACCAGAATACGATTGAACAACTCGGTGTAATTATTTGGTATCTCTATTTGATGGCTTTATCCGGATATTACTTCAGATGCCCATAAAAAGTAGTTTTTGAAGTATGTCAACTATCACCCACAAAAAATTAAGAAAACCAAATGAAAGCAAAAAAAATATTATGAAAACTCCAAACCTTTCAAGTTGATTATATTTACAAGCAATTTCTGTTGGTAAAAAAGCAGATACAATTCGCGAGCCATCTAATGGCGGAATTGGAATCAGATTAAACACACCAAGCACGAGGTTTATCTGAACATTTATGTATAGAAGTTTGATAATTAAACCATTGATTCCCGCGTAAGGATTAATTCCAGCTATCTTAAGAAGCCAAATAATTAAAGCAGATAAAACTGCAAGTGCAAAATTAGAACAAGGCCCAGCCATGGCAACTTTTACCATATCTTTTACAGGATTATTTAGACGGTATGGATTTATAGGAACTGGTTTTGCCCAACCAATTAAAGTTGATGAATGTGTTAAAATTAAAATCAATGGAAGAATTACTGTTCCCAACATATCGATATGTGGAAGAGGATTTAATGTAAGTCGTCCCAATGTTTTTGCAGTATCGTCCCCATTTAAGTAAGCAATCCACCCGTGGCAACACTCGTGCACCACAACGGCAAAAAATAAAAGCGGTACAACCAAAATCGAATCAACATTTGTAATCATGGTTTCAATTATATTTATTTCGAAAAACTTGTCAAGACAACGTATCAAATCATGTAAAATCTAACCCAAGGGGTCATCGTCAAATCATGTATAATCTAACCATGTAAAGTGGGTTAGATTATGAATTTAGAATTCAAAATGAATTACTTAAAAACCATTTATCAACGGTATCACAAATCAA
>JBDRIG010000093.1:0-23127 GCA_043816185.1 Elusimicrobiota bacterium
TCTTTACTGCAACTGCAACGCTAACAAATAAATTGGACAATACTGCGATAAGTAATAAAACAGTAAATTTTTCCTTTGGTGCCGAAAGTGAAGAAGCAACAACCAATTCAATTGGCGTCGCAATAGCAACATTCACCGCACCAATTTCATCAGGAACATATTCTTACAGTGTAAAATTTAACGAGAACGATACCGATGCAACATATTCTTCAAGTAATGTTATGGGTAGTGTATCTGTCTTGCAACGTCCAACAACAATTCAAATAGACAATATTACAACATTGACGTTAGATGTATTTACTGCTACTGCTACATTAAGAGATAAATTAAACAATACTGCGATAAGTAATAAAACAGTAAATTTTTACTTTGAAGGAAATGTTTTTAGCACAACGACTAATTCATTTGGCGTCGCAATATCAACATTCACCGCACCAACATCATCAGGAACGTATGTTTACACCGCGACATTTGATGGTGATGAAACTTATGCGGAAAGTAGTGAAGCAAAATCTGTCTTCGTTCTTCCACGAGAAACCATGCTTGTAGTCTATGATGTTTTAGATGCAGTTACTGAAAAACCGTTTATTGCAAAAAGTATATTGATGGATACTGACGCTACAGAAAATACGCCTATCGTGGGAAGAACTGTAAAGTTCACGTTTGAAACGGTAAATATAGCATATGGCGTAACGAATGAATTAGGTATAGCAACCGTTACATTTGTGACACCGCCTACACCCAAAATATACACCTATACTGCTGAATTTTTAGGTGATTCTACCTATCAAGCCAGTAATGGTGAGGCTACGGTTAGAGCTGGATTATTAACCACATTGACAACCAGCGACGTGAGTACGTTTGCATCGGAACCGTTTAATGTTCAAGCAAAACTTGTCGATGTGTATGGTGTAAAATTGAACAATAAACCTATAGTTTTCACATTTTTAAATCAAGTACCGTCTGTATTGTTCGTAACCGCAAAAACCAACGATGTTGGCATCGCAACAGCAACATTTACAGCACCTATTTCCTCTGGAACCCATATTTATACTGCAGAATTTTATGGAGATACTCTCTATGCACCAAGTAATAGTAGCTCTACAATAAATATTCAACTTAGACCCACCTCCATACTTACATATATTACAAATACTATTGCAAATAGTTCTTTCACGGCTAAAATAGAGTTAAAAGATACTCGTTCTAATACTGGAATAGCCAATAAAAACATTAATTTTGTGTTTAATGGTTCAACAAAAACGGTTAAAACAGGTTCTATAACCACAGGCGTAGCAGAGGCAGAGTTCTTCGCAGTTTCCAATGGTTCATATACCTACACTGCAAATTTTGATGGTGACGATACTTATACAAGCACTGGCTCGACAGGTGATGTAATCGTTTCTTTACGTTTTACGAGTATGAACGTTTTTGATGTAACTATCCCTGCAAGTAGTTCGTTTACTGCTAAAATAGAACTGAAAGACCCTAGTTCTGATGAAAATATGCAGGGTAAAATGATAAAATTTGTATTTAATAGTGGACAACCAGAATATGTCGTAACTGGTACCAATAGCATCGCACAAAAAGTTTTTTTAGCACCTATGTCATCGGGAACATATACATATACTGCTGAATTTGGTGGGGATGTTGTTTATTCGTCGAGTAGCATTACGGGAATAGTTTCAGTTGGTCAGCGTTCAACATCTATTTTAATAAGTAATATATCAGCAAGAACCAATACTCCATTTGATATAGAAGCAAAATTGATAGACAACAATACACAAAGCGGTGTTGAAAACAAGAACTTGGCTTTTATATTTCAAGAAATTTCTACAACCAGTTTTACTAACAGTATAGGCATTTCTACTGCGACATTTGTTGCTATATCTACGGGGACAAATGTTTATTCTGTATCTTTCGTCGGTGATAGTACATATAGCAGTAGTGCTAATAGTGCTAATGTTATCGTTGGCTATAAATCTACTATTTTACTTTCAGACGAAGCAACTGTTCGGATAAAAGATAATTTTATCGGTAAATCTATTTTGGTTGATTCTACAGGAGCTCCAATATTAAGCAAGGTTATATCGTTTAAATTCAACAATGGCGATGTCTACGCAGGAACAACAAACGATTTAGGTATTGCCACCGCAACATTGCCTACCTCTATACTAGAATCCACAGGAACATATAATTATTTGTCAAAGTTTGACGGTGATGTTTCTTATGTTGGTGGCGAAGATCTGAAAAAAGTTTATGTGGTTTTGCGTGAAACTAAATTAGAAACTGAGAAAATTGTTTCTGCACCAAACAAGGCTTTTGGCGTACAGGTAAAATTGTGCGATAATGTTTTTGGTAGCCCAGCATTTAATGATCCAATAGATTCAAAGTCAATAACATTTGAATTTTACGACGGTATTTCTACCCACACAAAAGTTGCCACAACTAATTATTTAGGAATAGCAGCCACGTCCTTCACAGCACTAAGTTCTACAGGAACCTATAACTATGTAGCAAAATTTGAAGGTAATAATATTTATGAAAAAATTGGTAGCAATAATTTGGTTCAGGTTTTGATGGCCACAGGTGAAGGCAAGGTTGAAACCATTTTGTCTGCCGAAGATATAAGAACCTTTGTTAATGAGGTATTTACATCTACAGCAACATTGGTTTCCTCGGGGATACCAGTTTCATGTAAAATAATAACATTCGAATTTTACAACGGTGTTAATAATTTAGCAAGGACGACTGCTACAACTAATAATTATGGTGTGGCAACAGCAACGTTTACTGCTCTTATCTCCGCAGAAACAACATATACAGCGTCTTTTGCTGACGACGAAATTTATTCTTCAAGTAGCGATACGGCTAAAATTTCGATATTAAAACGTCCAACGATTTTAATACCGATAGACATAGCAGTATACTCATTAGAAATTTTTACCGCTACATCTACGTTAAAAGATACTCTAACCTCTCAACCGCTTTATAATAAAAAAATCACATTTGAATTTTTTGATGGCATATCAACAAATACAAAAACAACTGATACAAGTAATTCGGGCGTAGCAAATGTTGATTTTATATCGCCATCATTCCCAGGACGCTATAGTTACATAGTAAGATTTAGCGGAAACGACGAAGATAGCGTATATGCGGGGACTATTGCGGAGGGTTCTATTATCGTCAATTCCAAAGGCGAACAACCATATTTAATATTGAATGATATTGTAGTTGGTCAAGAAAAGGTTTTCTATCCTACCGCAACTTTTACATTTAAGGGACTACCTGTTAAAAGTAAGTTGGTAACATTTGAATTTGAAAATAAAATTATAAAATCAACTACTAACGTAGATGGTATTGCGACAACATCATTTGTTGCGCCAACTTTTGCGGGTAATTATAAATGCACGGCAACTTTTGCGGGTGATAAAGATTATATTGGAGTTAAATCTACAGCAACAGTTTCGGTAGTAGAAATTATTGTTGTCGAAGATCCATATTATATAAAAATAGCAACTATAACAAAAAATAAAATAACTTTTTCTTGGACGAAAGTAATAAAATATAAAGAGAAAATTAAAAATTATGTTGTTGAAAAAACAAATAGTCTTGAAGGTAGATGGGAAAAAGTATATTCTGTAGACAAGAACTCTGCTTTAACTTTTACAGATATAAGGATGGAAGGAGAAACAGTTTATTATCGCGTAAAAACTATCTTTTGTGATGGGCAGGAAAGTAAGGGATTGGCGATAATTGAAGTTCCTAATTATGTAGAAGAAATAGAAAACATTGGCTATATTTATACCAGTGAAGATAGAAATGCAAAAGTTGAACTGCCAAATAAGATTATGGATGACATACAAGAACAAACTGTTAATCAATTACCAATTAGGTTAGTAATTTCCAAAGAAGAAAATTCTAATTTTTTATTCGTGTATGATATAAAAATTGTTGATTCGGATGGTAGGGCATTGGATGATAAAATACTTAAAAATACACCGAAAGGGATTAGAATTAGTGTTTCTTACAAGAATGTTTTAGGTGTAATTTCTGCCGCTGGTTCTTCCAAAGAGTCTGTTGTCGGTTCTTCCGGAAAGCCTGCCGCTGGTTTAAATGGGCAACAAGTTGCAATCTACTGGTTCAATAGCGTTGAATGGATAAAATTAGGTGGCACGAACAATATATTCTCAAGCGAATCTTATATATATTCTCGTACAATAGGAAAATTTGGATTAAAAGCTGGTTCATTAGCGAAAGAGTTCACTTTAACAGAAGTAGTTCCAAAAATATTCACACCAGAAGAATCTTCCGATGTAATAAACAAGGTCAGATTTATATTCGAGAATCCGAAAAATAGTGAAGTTACGATAAAAATATTTGATATAACAGGAGCAATAATAAAAAGAAATCTTGAAAGGGAATCAGATAATATTCTTTGCTGGGATGGGCGTGATATAAACAGCGATATTGTTAGAGGTGGAATATATATTTACCAGATTGAGTCCGAGGAAAAAATTATTACAGGAACAATAGTAGTAGCTAAATAATTCTATACGAGTGTGTAATGCCTTTTTAATTGTCTCGAGATATAAAATTATGAAAAAAATTATTTTTATTACGCTTTCACTATCCGCTATCTACTGTCTAATAGCAACCAATTCATACTCTGCTTTTGAAGACATGGATGGTGGGCCAAGGGTTAAATCTATGGCTGGTGCATTTGTTGCACAAAGCGACGATGTCAATAGTATATTTTATAATCCAGCAGGAATAATAGGAATAAAAAGAAAAGAAATATTGTTAACATATGAAAATTTATTAATTGGTCTATCGGACAATAGCAATATCGCTCATAATTTAATAGTATTTGGTTCGCCGATTAAATATAAAACACAATATTTGGGCAATGCGTGTATCGGATATAACAATTTGTCGTTAAATAATTTATATAATGAAAATTTAATATTGTTTAGTTGTGCACATAGGTTTAAAAATAATCTATCTGCCTTGTCTGCTGGGTTGAATTTTGGTATTATGACGGTAAGTTATAGTGAAGATGAATATACAAAAATCAATCCTGTGTTTGAAAATGTGTATCGGAAGACAGGATTTAATTTAGATATAGGTGCAATTTACAACTGGAAAAATATAAATTTTGGTATTTCAATAATGAATCTCAATGAGCCAGATTTAGGATTAAAATACTCTAACAAAGTTAGTAGAAAAATAAATTTTGGAGTGAGCGTTAAGCAAGAAGCATCTATATGGAATGCGGAAATTACGTCGATGAATAAAGACCTCAAACTTAAAATAGGTACAGAAAGATTGTTGCTGCCAGAATTATTAAAACAAAAAATTCTTTTACGTACTGGAATAAATATTGGTTCTCGTGAATATAGAAATATAAGTGTTGGCACTGGATTTAAGGATAAAAATTATTTAATAGATTATTCGTTTATATACCCGCTTGGTGGAATATCAGGTACAATTGGTTCACATCAATTAGGGCTAACCTATCGATGGGGTGAATCAATCGAAGAAGAAGCAAAAGTGGAATTATCAAAATTACTAGAAGCATCAGGATATATTGAAAAAGCGAGATTTGCTGAAAAACTCTTGCCATCCGAACCAGTTGAAATTTCCCAACAAGAACGTAAACAGGCACAAGAATTAATAGCGTCTGCAAAAAAAGAAATCGATGCTGGGTATTACAAAAATGCACTTGAAAAACTTAAAGCAGCACGGCAAATACTTAAAGATGCTCCTGCAGTTAACGAATTGATTATTAAAATTGAACCTATAGCACAAATAATTCCTGAAATAATCGCTGTTGATAAAAAAGATTCATTATTGAGAAAAGGTATAGATAAATATTTAGCCAACAATGGAGAGAGTGCGCTAAATTTCATGATTTATGCTTCACAATTATGGTCTCAAGATGAAAATATTAAGCTATTAAAAGATATTATTATGGAAAAATTCTCTGAAACTAGTCCTACTGTAGAGAGAGTTCTTCCAGGGATAACCATAGTCGATCAACTACTACAAGATGTGTTAGGCTTGATTCGCTCTAGCAGATTTGTTCAGGCAGTAGTTGTATGCGAAAAAATCTTAGAGGTAGAACCTGATAATGTAATTGCATTAACAAGGCAAGGTTCTGCATACTGGGCTATGAATAAAAAAGAAATGGCTAAAAAAATATGGGAAAAAGTATTAAAACTTGATCCCAATAACAAAGAAATTATCGAATTTTTTAAAAAATAATAGTAAAAAAATGGAAAAAACAAATAAAAAAGTACTTCAATCGCCGCTAATATGGTTAACTGTATATTCTGATTGGATAACCAATATGACGTTGTTTTTCATTCTTTTGTTTTACGTTGCTTTTACTGCTATGGACAAAGGATTGAGAGAAGATGAGATGTATAAACTTATGAAAGGAATGGTTTCAACGCTTAAAAAGCAAACTTTCAAAGAAGAATTAAACGAAACAATATCAAAAATTACAGAAATTAAAGAGGTATCTGGTATAACTATTGCTGAGAAAGAAATGAAAGTGACATTATCAGAAACAATTCTTTTTGATTCTGGAAATGCCGTATTGAAAGAGAATGGTAAAAAAATTTTAATCCAAGTAATGCAGAATTTTAAGGGTTTGCAATATCCAATATTAATTGAAGGACATAGTTGTAATCTTCCCTTAAAACAAAAAATATCACCAAAGCTTAAAAAATGGGAGTTGGCTATTCTTCGTTCAGCTGGATCAGGTCCCTATAGGGATAATTGGGAACTTTCTACCACAAGATCAATCAAAATTGTTGAATTTTTGACGCATGAAAAAATTATTGAACCGAAGAGAATTAGGGTTGTTGCTTGTGGACCCTCAGAACCACTCTTCCCGAATGATGGCGAGGAAAATCGCAAAAAAAATCGTAGAATAGAAATAAAAATAATAAAAGAATGAACAGAAAAGATGTTAATAATTTAGCAAGCCAATCTTACCAACTGCCATATATTTCTTTAATGACCGTCCTGTGTATATACTTTATAAGCCTATATGTATATTTCAATAAGTTAGCTGCTAAAAACACAAAACAAAAAAGTGAAATTACACAGGAAATATTTGATGAAATTGAAGAAATAAGTAAAGATGTGGCTAATGTAGAGATTACCCAAGATAAAATAAAAATAACACTCCCGTCAGATATAGTATTTAATTTAGGCGATAGTAGTATAAAAAAAGAATTAGAACCAGTATTGAAAAAACTGGCTAAGACATTTAAACTCCTACCAGAAGAATATCTAATAATATTTGAAGGACATACCGATAATTCTCCCGTCTGGTACGGTGGAAACTTTTTTTCCAATTGGGAATTATCTGCATATAGAGCATTAAGCTTGCAATATTTTTTTGTCGACGAAGGTATTAAGCCAGAAAAAATGCGTATTGTAGGGTATGGCGAATTCAAATTATTGTTTCAAAATGATACCGAAGAGCATAAAACAGCTAATAGAAGAGTGGAAATTATATTGAAAAAAAGGGGAAAATAATGATTGCTGATATAATGAGTATAATTTTTTTCTTTTCATCGGTTTATTTTTCTTTCCCTGACGGCGGAACAATGTTGGTAAAATTTGGTAAAGAAAATAATAATGAGATTGCGGATGTGATTAAAATGGATATGTTAAAAGGAGAAAAAGTATACAATGTTCTGTCGTTATTAGGATGGAAACCACGTATTGATTGGTTAATTTTAACCCCCTACGATAATAAATTGGATGATAAAATGTATCACGTTTTTAACAACTTTAATATTGGGGAAATTTACTTCACTTTTGATTATCGAAAATTTAGTAAACGTTTTGAAATATTGAATGAAGATATTGGTAAAATACTTCTTCAAATATCGTTAAACAATTATCGAGTTTTTAATCTTAAGGAAAAGGAAACAATAGATCTTTTACAATCAATCTCGGGCGTTAAATTCTATAAAATATTACCTATTGAAAAATTACAAGGCCTAAAAGAAAGCCAGCATATATGTTTTATCGTAGAGTATAATCAAATAAAGATTTTAATTACAAGCGAGTTAACGAAAGAAGAGCAAAATTATATTATTACAAATTTTGCAGATAAAATTAAATCACAAATATTTTACCATCCAGCGAATATCGAACCAGAGTTTTTTTACGCAGTTAATGCGTCTTGGAAAATTCAATACGGCGAGCATAGAGCATTATTAATTAATGGTGAAAAGATTTTTGAGAGGAGGGATGCTAAATGAAAAACAAATCAAAAAGAAGTTTACTGATGTTGATTAAATCTAATATTCCAGGAATTAGAGAATATATTTCTCTATCTTTTATAGTTTTAATCATACTGTTATTTTTAGTGATATTCAGCAGTTATTTGTTTATTAAAAGTCTTCAAATAGGTCAGTATGCTGACACTATAATTAGTAGAAATGCGTATGTAATAATAATTTTTTGGATAGTATCCACAATAATTTTGTTTCTAATTTTTGTAAGGAAAATATTGGAAATGAGCGAGCATATTGTAGGCCCTACAAGAAGAATAGAACGAGAATTGGATAAAATACTTAATGGTGAAAAAAATATTCATATTGTTCTAAGAAGAAGCGATATCTTGTTTGATGTAGTAAAAAAAATCAATCAAGTATTAGATATGTTCGAAAAAAAATATGATAAAGATAGCAATGAAAATTTATAAAATCTGTATCTTGTTGTATCGAAAACCGACTTCGATACCGATTAAATCCGCGTCTATGTTTGGAGCGGAGCGTTTATGCTCATACGTCTTGACTATTTTTACATTGTTATTATTAAATGGATTTGTTACAGCAGTAGACAATAAAATGTTAATTATGCTCTCTTCGTCTGGATATAATGGTGGTAGCGGATTTATTGACGAAGCAAGAAGTGTTGCTACAGATTCGCAAGATAATATTATTGTTGTTGGTAAAAGCAACGACAATCTTTCTATTGTAAAATATAACAAAAGTTTAATGCAGATTAATTCCAAAATAGAAATTACAACAGGAACGGGACGTGGTGTCACGACGGATAAACTTGATAACATTATCGTTATAAGTGAAAAAAGTAATATTCAAGGAATTATAAGTTATTACACTATAAAATATGATTCAGGCTTAAACGTTATTTCTTCTACTACCTACAGTCAGGTTAGTATTAACAATATGCCTTCTGCGGTAGCGATAGACAACGAAGATAATATAATTGTTACGGGTTATAGTTCTGACGGAGCAACGCTGAGCTGGGTTACAATAAAATACGATAAAGATTTGAGGGAAATTTCCTCAGTGATTTACGACAGTGGTTGGGATGATAGAGCTACAAGTTTAGCAATAGATAGCCAGAACAATATAATTGTTTCAGGTTATAGTTCTGACGGAGCAACGCTGAATTGGGTTACAAAAAAGTATGACAAAAATCTAAATGAAATATTTTCAGTAATTTATGACAGTGGCGGAATTGACATATCTAATGCTGTGGCAATAGATAGCCAGGACAATATAATTGTTTCGGGCTATAGTTTTGACGGAGCAACGCTGAATTGGGTTACAAAAAAGTATGATAAAGATTTAAAAGAAATTTCCTCAGTAATTTATGACAGTGGCGGAATTGACATATCTAATGCTGTGGTAATAGATAGTAGAGATAATATAAGTGTTACAGGATACACAGACAATGAAGGTACATATGATTATCACACAATAAAATATGACAAAGATCTAAATAAAATATCTTCAGGAACTTACAATGGGGGTGGAATCGACATATCTAATGCCGCAGCAATAGATAGTCAAGACAATATAATTGTTTCAGGTAAGAGTGCAGATGATTTTTTTACTATAAAATATCTTGGGTCACCACAATTAACATCAGCATCAACTGGATATCAAGGGGAAACAATAGGTGTAATAATCGATGGAAGGAATTTCTATAACGGAGCAGTTGTTAAATTTGGCCATCAAGGAATTATTGTTTCTTCTTCTATGGAAATAATGTCCAACAGAATTTTCGCAAATGTAACTTTTTCTTCTTCCGTGCCATTAGGAAAACATAGCATAGATGTTTCAAATATAGACGGTGAAACAACAACAAAATCAAACATTATTGAAGTGATGCGAAGAAAATTAATAAATTCGTTAAACGATGAGGAAATCAATTCAGTGTTCGATACAGGAGAGATAGATTTATATATACCTGCTGGAACTTTTCTACAAGATTCCACGATGACAATTTCTTCAGTCGATAATGCTTTGCTGCAAAATGAAGGAATGTATACTTTTAGTGATGTATGTGTAAGAATTAATATTGAGCCACAAATTGTTTCTCAAAAAGAATTCATTTTAACCTTAAAATATCGCGATGAATACGTTGCTGGGTTAGACAAAAACCGTCTCGTTATTGTTTGGTATAGTTCTACAACCTTGAGTTGGTATGATATTCCATCAACTCAAAATATTGCCACTAACGAAGTTAGTTGTAAAACTAAAAACACTAATACCATATTTGCCTTAGCGACACTCCCACCTCTATACACTAATTTAAGTAATGTAAAGGCCTACCCTAATCCATATAAACCTGGCAGTAATGGGGATTTTGACAATACATCATTGGGTGAAGGGATGGTATTTTCAAATCTTACACCAGAGTTTAATATAAAAATTTTTAATATTGCGGGGGAACTTGTTTTTGAATATGAAGGAGAATCAGATGTTTATGGAAATTATTTGTGGAATACAAAAAATAATCAAGGTGCAAAATTACACAGTGGATTGTATATATATTTCATAAAAAATGATACACAACAAAAAAAAGGAAAAGTGTCTATAATTAGATGAAAAATTATAATTTCCCAGTCGCTATTAGCTTAATCTTTTTTTTAATTACAAGTGCTGTTTTTTCGGCACAGTTTTTAAAAATAGGTATAGGGGCAAGACCCGTCGGTATGGGAGAAGCATTTACTGGATTATCAGACGATAGTTATGCTATTATATACAATCCCTCAGGATTATCGAAGATTAGTTATTTAGAACAAACTTTTATGCACGGTATTTGGTTGGAAAATATAGGTATAAATTGGGCATCTGTCGTTCATCGTGTAACAAAGGTTGATACTATTGGCGTTGGTATAGAATATTTAACCAGTGGCGACATAGAAACGACTAATAAATATGGTAACAGTTTGGGTTTTTATGATATGTCAGACTTGATGTGTATATTATCTTATGCTAAAAAATTTAGAAACATTTCAGTAGGTATAAATATTAAAACTTTTCAAGAAAAAATAGAAAACGAAAAAGCAAATGGAATGGCATTGGATATTGGCATGTTATTTAATTTGCATAAATTACAATTAGGTATTGCTGCTCGCAATATTGGCAGTGGAATTAAATTTAGGGCAGTATCTGCACCGTTGCCATTGAATATACGATTAGGTGGGGCATATAAAATTTTAGATAAGTTTTTAACTACTACGGATATCAGTTTTTATTCAGACAATAATAAACTTAACCTTCATCTTGGTGGAGAATATACTTATTATAAAATAAAAAATTTCATTTTTAATACTAGATTGGGATTTAATACAACCACCATTGGTTGTTTAGGTTTTTTATCAGGTTTATCTGCTGGTTTTGGGGTATATCACAGTAATACTTGCATTGATTATGTATGGCAACCGTATGACTTTTTTGGTTCAACACATAGAATAAGTTTGACATGGAAATTTGATTCTAAAATAAAGAAAATAGAAATTGTAGGCAGAAAAACTGAATCTGAAATAAAAAATGTAGAAGATATGTATAAAGATGTAATTCAGTGGTATCAAAAAAAGATTTTAGTAGAAAATCTTTCAAAAAATGAACAGATAATAATTCTAAAAAGGATTATAGAAAAATTTGAACCCTTAGGCGTGGATGTTTCCGAAGTAAAAAGTGAATTAAAATAGACTTCGTCGTAAGATTACGCAGATTGATAAAAAAGATTATATAAATACACCGTCGCGGCTTAATCTACATAATTCTGTTTATAATCTGTGAAATCATAATTTCTGTTAGTTTTTCAACAGAAATTATGATAAATGGTATGATTTATATTCTTTTTATTTTCATTAATTTGGTATATGCCGAAAAACTTATCGATTCAGGAATTACAAAATACCTCGAGGGAGATCTTGTGTCAGCGGCTTCAACGTGGAATCAAGTTTTAATTAATGAACCTGATAATTTAGTTCTAAAAGAATTAGTAGGTAACTGCGATATTACTCTTGGTAAAGAAGCACTATTTAATAAGGATTATCAAACAGCATCTTTACATTTTAAGAATGCATGTAGCGTGTTGTCTGAAAATAAATGCAATTATTTAAGATCACTTATTTTTCTAACGGAGATAGAAAATAATTTTCCAACGGGGGATGAAATTCTTTATAAAGATATTTTAGAGTTAGATATAAAAAACGAAAAATGGAAAAATTTTGATCTAATATTTGCCAATAAAAAAATTGTTCAAACGACTACAAAATTCACTCAGCCAATGACACAGGAAAAATTTATTATACATTATATTTCTTACAACGAAACCTTTGAAACAATTGCGGAAAAATATTATAAAAATCATAATCTTTGGGAAAAGATATGGAAAAACAATCCACACATTGAAAATCCACACAGACTTTTTGTGGGAGATAAGATTTTAGTTCCTATAGATCCAAATAATTCAGGAGGTGTAAAATGAAAGTTGTTAAATTTTTATCTATTCTATCTATTTTTTGTTTTGTTCTTGCTACTAATGTTCGGTCTTTAGATAAGACAGTAGCGGAGGTAGGTATTGAAGAAAGATTAAGGCAAACACTTACTTCGTACTTAGGGACACAAAATGTTATTGTAATAGTAAAAATCAAATTGTTTGGAAAAGAAGTTGAAGAAAAAACGGTTGGCAAAAAAATTAGACGTTGGAACGAATTAGAAGAAATAATTTTACCAGGAGTTCCAGCAGCAACCGATATGATTAAAAAAACACCACTTGAAAAAGAAAAGTATCAAGGAATAAAAAGTATATCTGTATCGGTTTTTATTGGGGAAAGTTTTCATGCGAAAACCATAGATGGAGCTAAAAAACTAATTTCAGATATGCTAAATCTAAATTTTAATACAGGTGATATACTAACTATCGAGAATTATAATGTACCAAAAAATTTCTCGAAATTATTTAAAATAAGTGAAATGATACCAATATTCGTAGCAGTTGTTTTACCTTTATTTTTTCTTGGAATTTTTTTTATAAGTAGATTTTTTATTAAAATAAACAGATTTTCTAAGGATTTAATCGAGGGTATATCTAAACAAAAAGTTGCAAGTGGAGTAGAAGCGATTGAAAGTATATCCGCAGGTATTGATAAAGCAGAAAAGTTACCATCACAACTTCGTATTGAAACTGGGGTATCGCAGGAGATCCAACAATTGTTTAGGTTTGTCAACGAAGATAATATTGAAGACATTAGAAAGATATTAAGTGAAGAATCGTCCGAAGCAATATACAAGATTTTGCATTATCTACCCACAAAGTTGGCATTTAGTGTTATTCCGGAAGAAAAGCAAAAAGAAGTTATCAAACACTTTATGAAAAAAGAATATACAACGCCCGAAGAAATAAAACAAATTGAAAATAAAATACGAATAAAACTTCAATATAATATTGGAGGAGCAGCAAAATTAGCTAAATTACTTCAAGGCAGTGGTAAAATTTCACAAGAAAATATAGTTGACATTTTAAAAAAGGGGGCACCTGAATTTGCATCTGAAGTGGAGGATAAATTATTTAAGTTTGAATATATTCTTGAATATGATGAACTAAATTTAAAAAGGATATTTAGATCTGTCGGAGTTGATATTTTTGCACGATGTCTAAAAGATTGTTCTGAGGAAGTTATTAAAGAGTTTCATAAAAAATTGGGTCAAACAATAACTAATTTGATAAACGCGAAAATAAAAATTTTACCATCATTTGAAAATGAGGAAACAGACGCTAAATCCATATTGATGTTAAGCATAAAGAATTTAATGAAGAAAGAATTGATTCCAATATCAGAAAAGATTAAAAAAATGTTATAACAAGAATGAAAAGATAGGATCAAGAATGAAGAAATGGACAGACGATTTTTAGCGTTTTGTTGTTATTGCGACTGTGTCACAATGAGCTAAAAAGTTGCATTTTTATAGAAGATAGCAACTGATGGTAAAATATGGTACTGCAATTCAACACTAGATGGTAAAAGATGGATTGCGACACAGTCTGAATGACCAAAAGTAGAGCTATAACACAGTCTGATTGCGAACATTTTTCAGTAAAAACCATAGGATTCTGCTGATTGGCCTACCTATTCTAATCCTCGTTTTATTATCTCAAGCGGAAAACCAAGCCGTGCATCGCAATTTTCTCTCTCGCCAGGTGCAAGATGAAACAAAATCTTTTTGCTATCAAAGGTTATCACTACCTCGTTAAGTTCAGTTTGCCATTGTGGGCGACCTTGTCCGTCATTGTGGGCGAAGCGAAGCAATCTCGTCTTGTCCGTCGTGCCCCGCCCCCTGCCTGTCATCTCGACTGAAAGGAGAGATCTCTCTGTTTCGACTAGAAGAGATCCCTCGGTCGCTACGCTTCCTTGGGATGACAAGCGGGATTGCTACGGCTTCCTTCGGAAACCACGCAATAACCAAAAGTGGAGTTGTGACACAGTCTCTACGACGATTGAATCTTCCGTGTCCATCTGCGTCAACCTGTAACAGAGATTTTCAGCAAAAAAACTTGATTTTTATTTTAAACTTTGTATAATCAAAATATTATGAATAAAAAAATTGTTTTGTTTTTTATGTGTTGGACGGTTGCTTTAACTTTGCTTTTTTCTCAAGATTTGAAACCAAAAAAAATTATGGCCATTGAGTTTTCAGGTTTAAGAAATGTTAAAGTACAAGCTGTAAAAGATGCTATAAAAATGAGCAAAGGCGACTTATTTAGTCAAAAATCCGTTGATGAAGATATTCTAAATATTTATAAACTTGGTTTTTTTTCAGACGTTGCGGTCGATGTTTCTGATTTCAAAGATGGTACAAAAATAACAATTATTTTGCAGGAAAAACTCATAGTAAAAAAAATTGACTTTAAGGGCAATAAAGAATTTTCCAATAGAAAATTAAAAGAAGAAATTTCTTCAAAAGAAAAAGAGGGTTATGATACTAGAAAAATTTTAGACGATTGTAGTAAAATGACCATGCTTTACAAAGATAAAGGTTACGCTGATGTGAATATTGGAGATTTTTCAACCACCGACGATATAACTGGTTTTGCAACGGTTACCTTTGCAATTACCGAAGGTAAAAAAGTACTTATTGGCGATGTTACAATCGATAATGTAAAAAATTTTAAGGCAAAAAAAATTAAAAAACTTTTTAATACCAAGAGAAAAAAGATTTATAAAGATGAAACTTTCAAAACCGATATTGAAAAAGTAGAATTATTTTACAAAGACCGTGGATATTTGGCTGTGAAAATTGCCGAGCCAGAAATTACTTACAACGATACACTTACAAAAATGTTTATAAAAATTAAAATTGAGGAAGGGAGACAATACAAGAATGGAAAAGTAGATTTTTCGGGGAATATTGTAGTATCTTCGAACGATCTTCTAAAAGTTTTTAATTTTAAAAAAGGCGAAATTTTTAATCAATCCTTGTATGATGAGGGTAAGTTAAATGTCAAGTCATTTTATGATGAGATTGGCTATATTCATGCAAAATTTTCCGAAAATTTGGATAAAAACGACGAAACAGGTATTGTAAATTCACTTTTCACAATTATCGAAAACGACATTGTTTATATCGATAAGATTTATATTGACGGTAATACCAAAACAAAGGAATATGTAATAAAAAGAGAACTTCTTGTAAAGGAAGAGGATGTTTTTGCTGTAGGAAAAATTAGAAAAAGCCAAGAGCGGCTCTACAATCTTGGATTTTTTAAGGATGTAAAGGTTGATATAGAGCAAGCAAGTCAACCAAACAAAGCCAATCTTATCATTGATGTCGAAGAAGATAGAACAGGGCTTGTTTCTCTCGGTGCGGGATATTCCTCGGTTAACAAAGTCGTGGGCACACTTCAAGTTACAGAATTAAATCTTTTTGGCAGAGGGCAAAAGTTGAATCTTACATACGAGTTTGGTTCCCGTCGGCAAAATTATGAAATCAGGTTTACCGAACCATATTTTTTTAGAAAAAAACTTTCATTTGGGGCAGATATTTTTAATACAAGCGTCTGGAGAAATTATGGTAACGATTCTACTGCTTACAGAGAAAAAAGAAGTGGTGGCGACATAAGAATTGGAAAACCGTTTTCTAATATTTCCGCTATTAATTTTATTTACACATACGAAGAGGTAGAAGTTTTTGATATAGATAGTGATTTAGTTGGTCAAATAACTGCTTCAAAAGATGTTTCGTCTTCATTAACGTCCGTAATCAGTTATGATACAAGGGATAATGTGTTTGATACAAACAGGGGTTCTAAACATTCACTTTCAGTAAAACTTGCAGGTGGTCCTTTAGGTGGAACTATCAATTTTTATAAACCAACATTAACAGCATCAAAGTTTATTCCAACACTTTGGAAATTTGTATTTGGATTTAATTCACAAATATCATATGTTAAGGAATTTTCACCGTCGGGAGAAGTTCCTATTTACGAAAGGTATTTTTTAGGTGGAGCCGATACGGTGCGTGGCTATGATTTTGGAGAAATAGGACCATCTGAAAAAGGGAAAATAATTTTTGTATCTAATTTGGAGTACAAATTTCCACTTGTTCAGGAAAAAGGACATTCTATCTTATCCGCTGCGATATTTGCCGATATAGGTGGTTCTTGGAGTAATAGTGAAGATGTGAATTTAGAAATTGGTTCAGAAGAAAACCAACTTAAATCTGGTGCAGGGTTTGGCATTCGCATAAGACCGATGCCAGTTTTGCCTATTAGAATTGATTGGGGATATGGATTCAATCATAAGTCTGGAGAACAATTATCACAATTTTATTTTACAATGGGACAGGTATTTTAGGAGAAAAAAACAGTGACACATTTATATATTTATACGAAAAATAAGATTGGTGATGTGCTTATTTTACACAGAAAAACTTTATCATTCTATCGCAATATCACCATTGCTACTTTGTGTCGCCACATTGCCACCGTTGTTTTATTATTTATCGCCTTATCATCTTATCGTCCTACCACATGTCTCTACGGTGCCACAATTTCAAATCAGCGTGTTGGATGTGTGGATATGAATCGCATTATGGAGGAATATCCTGAAGCAAAAAAAATTAAGGATGAATTATCGGCAGACCTCAGTATGCGTAAAAAAAATATAAAAAATTTTGAAGCGCAGATTGACTTAGTAGAATTGGAAATTAAGCAGATGGAAGAGCAATTTCAAAAATATAACGAAGAACAAAAAAAAATCAAAGAAAATCAAAATAAGATACCCATAGTTACAACGACAGATATATCATCTTCTACATGCACGGACATTGTTGACGCTGCTGTTGAATCTTCTAAAGAAGATATCGTCGTTAAATCTTCATCTGAGGCCATAACTCAAATATCGTCTTCTACAGGCACGGACATTGTTGATGCTGCCGTTGAACCTTCTGAAGAAGATGTTGTTAGGTCTTCATCTGAGACTATAGCTCAAACACTATCTTCTACAGAAAACACCGTTGTCGAATCTTCCATAGAAGACATTGCTGTTGAGTCTTCCGAAGAAGATGCTGTTGTTAAGCCTTCGTCTAAGTTTATAGCTCAAATATCATCTCCGACATTTACAATTGAGGACATAGAGGCAAAAGAAATCGCATTAGAAGAACAAAAAAGCGATCTTGAAAAATATATTATCGTCACAAAACAGGAAGAGAAAACAATAAACAGCAAAGTAAAAAAAAAGATAATGGGAAAAATTTATGACATTATAAAAGAGACCTGTGATGCGGAGGGGCTTACTGTATTGGTCGATTCTTGCAATCTTATTTATGGTGAGGACGCACAAGATATAACCGAAAAAGTTCTAAAGAAGTTGAAATAAGATTTGATATAAAAAATGGTGATATAGTTTTTATATATCAACGTATCGACGGAATTTGTATGGAAAAGACATTAAAAGAAATTGCGGAAATATCAGGTGGTGAAGTTTTTGGCAGTGGCGACAGTGGTGACGAAAATATAATTATTACAAATGTAGCAGGAATTGTTGAGGCAAAAAAAGGAGATATTACTTTCGTTGCTAATCCAAAATACGAGCAATATATTAGTTCAACAAATGCATCTGCAATAATAATATCTGAAAATCAAAAAGACAAAGTTAAAATTCCCGCTATCATTTCAAAAAACCCATACCTTTCATATGCAAAAATAATTATGTTCATTGCCAAAGAAATAGAGAAACATCCGTCGGGAATTTCCCTACAAGGGTTCGCTATGACGGGAAAGGAGCCCATTCGAGCTAAAAATTATTCGATTTCTAAATTGGCAAAAATAGGTGAAAATGTAACAATTTCAGATTTTGTTGTGATTGATGAAGATGCACAAATCGATAACGAGACAATTATTTATCCCAATTGTTATATCGGCAGAAATTCAAAAATAGGAAAAAAGTGTCTAATATATCCGAATGTCACAATAAGAGAAAATGTAATTATTGGCGATAATGTGATAATTCATTCGGGATCGGTTATTGGTTGTGATGGGTTTGGATATATACAGGATAACGGTTCTTTGAAAAAAATTCCTCAAATAGGAATTGTTGAAATTGCCGACGATGTGGAAATAGGTGCAAATGTCACAATTGATAGGGCAACGACTGGAAAAACATTTATTGGGCGTGGTACAAAAATTGATAATCTTGTCCAAATTGCCCACAATGTTTGTGTTGGTGAAAATTCCATAATCGTTTCGCAAGCAGGAATTTCGGGTAGCACAAAAATAGGAAACGGTGTTACAGTTGCAGGCCAGGCGGGACTCGTAGGGCATATTACCGTCGGTGATGGAGCAATAATCGCTGCACAATCAGGGGTTATTGGCGATGTTGCGCCTCGTGAAGTTGTTTCTGGATATCCAGCAAGGCCTCATAAACAGGCAATGAAAATTTATGCATTAATACAAAAACTTCCGCAATTATTTGAAGAAATTAAAAAACTCAAAACGCAGTTAACTGTGGATAAAAAATGCAAATGATAATAAATTATCGACGGTAATCTGTGTGTAAATGGAGCGACGATGAATAAACAAAAAACAATTTCAAAAGAAATTTCTTATTCAGGCACAGGGCTTCATACGGGTAACAATGTTTTAATTAAATTAAAACCTGCACAGGAAAATACGGGAATAATTTTTATAAGAACCGATTTACCAGATAACCCTAAAATAAAAGCAGATATTTCAAACGTTCTTATAACCGTGCGAGGTACGACCATTGGGCTTGATGAAAAAATAGCCGTTCATACAGTAGAACATCTTCTGGCAACATTATTTGTTTTTGGTATTGACAATTTGATAATTGAAATGGATTCCAACGAACCGCCAATTGCCGACGGTAGTGCCTTACCTTTTATTGAACTTATAAAAAATGCTGGAATAACCGAACTTTTAGCGGAAAAAAAATATTTCAATCTTTCGAGCCCAGTTGTTTATAGAAATGACGATATTCTTATAACCGCAACTCCTTGTGACAAATTTCATATTTCTTGTACGATTATTTATAACCACCCGCTATTAAAAACTCAGTTTCTATCTCTTGATATAACCCAAGAAATTTTTGAAAAGGAAATTGCACCAGCTAGAACTTTCTGCTTTGATTACGAAATCGAGGCACTTAAAAATAAAGGACTTGCAAAAGGTGGTTCGTTAGAAAATGCCATAGTAATAGGTGCAAAAAAGATTTTTAGTGAATTGCGTTTTGACGATGAATTTGTACGACACAAAATTCTTGATTTAATTGGCGATATTTCACTTCTGGGAAATTTTTCTGAATTAGAAATTTCTGCGATAAAATGTGGCCATAAGAATAATATAGAATTTGCGAAAAAAATTGCTTTAAGTCAAAAAAATTCAACTACGCCTTCTTCAGGAAAACCATTGTGGCAAATACCCGACGGTAAAATGATTGACATTAATGAAATAAAAGCAACTATTCCGCACAGATATCCGTTTCTTTTTATTGATAAGGTAATTTTGGTTGAAGAAGTAAAAAGAGCAGTCGGAATAAAAAATATATCTATTGGAGAACAATTTTTTCAAGGGCATTTTCCTGAACAGCCGATAATGCCAGGAGTGTTGATTGTGGAGGCGTTGGCACAGACCGCCTGTGTTTTATTTTTATCAAAGCCAGAATTGAAAAGTAAAAAACTCGCATACTTTATGTCAATAAATAATGTAAAATTTCGCAAACCGGTTTTTCCTGGCGATGCACTTTATCTTGATGTTGAAGTGTTAAAAGCAAGACAGACGACTGGAATAATACGAGGATGTGCTTTTGTGAACGGAAAACCTGTAACGGAAGCCGAGTTTACATTTATGTTAGTCGATAAACCCTAAAATGCAGAGTAGGCATGGTTTATAACCGTGTCGTGTGCCAGTTGTTTGCGACCGCGCAGCCTTCGACAATCTCGGTGTAGCGGTTAGGATTGCAATCCCACGGCAAGTCGCATAGCAATGCGACCGCAACAGTCGTTGCTGTTGTAGGCACGGTTTGTAACCGTGCAAGATTTATACTTCTTTGCCACTGTTATGGTGGTAGTTTTGTGTCGGTCTCGCATGCGAATTTCACGTACGAACGGAGTGAACAATGATTCATCCAACTGCAATAATAGACGAGTCAGCAAAAATTGAAAAAAATGTTGAAATTGGGCCTTATGCCATTATTGGTAAAAATACTATTTTATCAAGTGGGGTAAGTGTTGGAGCATTTACCGTTATTGAATATGCTAAAATTGGTAAAAATTGCAAAATTTTTTCTTCTGCATTTATAGGTGTCGCTCCTCAGGATTTAAAATATCAAAATGAGCCAACAGAGGTTATAATTGGAGATAATTGTATTATTCGAGAGTGTGTAACAATTAGCAGAGGAACATTGGCACACGGACACGGACTAACTAAAATTGGTAGCAATTGTCTTTTTATGACATATTCGCACGTTGCTCATGACTGTATCGTTGGTGACAATGTAATTATGGCAAATTGTGCAACACTTGCAGGGCACGTTGAAATAGAGGATTTTGTGGTCATTGGTGGATTGGTTGCAATTCACCAGTTTGTAAAGATTGGAAGATTTTCTATGCTCGGAGGTGGAGCAATGGTTGTGCTTGATATTCCACCATTTTGTCAGGCACAGGGTGATAGAGCAAAATTGGTCGGTTTAAATTTAATTGGAATTAAAAGACATGGATTTACTGAAAAACAGATTAGAGACATTAAATCAGCATACAAAACCATTTTTATATCAGATATTACCGTCGCAGAAGCAGTTGATCAACTTGAGGCATCAAAACCATTAAAAGAGGTTAAAGAATTTATTGATTTTATAAAAAATTCAAAAAGAGGAATAACAAGACCTGGACGAATGCCGAAAAATAATATCGAATAAAACAAAAAAAACTTTATGTTGGGACTTATTGCAGGGAATGGTAATTTTCCATTAATTTTTATAAAACAGGCAAAAAAAAAAGATGAAAAAATTGTTGTTGTTGCTCTTTATGACGAGACAGACAAATCGATAGAAACACTCGCCGACAAAACATATTGGATAAACGTAGGTCAACTTTCAAAACTCATCGAAATCCTTAAAAAAGAAAATATTACAAAATGCGTTATGGCGGGACAGGTTAAGCACGCAAAACTTTTTTCTGTCAAGCCAGATTTCAAAGCAATCTCACTCCTCGCAAAACTCAAATCAAAAACTGCCGATTCGTTGCTTTCAGCTGTCTGTGATGAATTAAAAAAAGAGGGAATCGAGTTTTTACCTTCCAACACTTACCTTTCTGATTTTTTAGCAAAAAAAGGAATACTTACAAAAATAAAACCTGATAAATCGCAAAGAGAAGATATTGATTTTGGTTATAAAATAGCAAAGGAAATTGCAAAACTTGACATAGGGCAAACAGTTTGCATTAAAGATAAATCAATAGTTGCGGTTGAGGCGATGGAGGGAACAGACGAATGTATTAAGAGGGCAAGCAAAATTACGAGCAATTTTGTTGTCGTAAAAGTAGCCCGCCCGAAACAAGATATGAGATTTGATATACCCATCATCGGCTTAAAAACAATTGAAACACTGAGAGAATCAAAAGTATCAGTCCTTGCGGTGGAGTCAGATAAAACACTTATTCTTGAAATTGATGAAGTCATAAAAAAATCCGACGAGTATAAAATTTGTATAGTCGGTGTTTAAAATTTTTAATGTAGTATGACCATTTATTTTTGTAAATCCAATCTCTAATTGCAAGGCATATATTTTTAGTCGCTTGCGTTTGTGTGCATTGTAATATCTTTCAATTACCCTCTTTTGTGCAAAATATACACGACACCATTTTCTTTCATAATTTCTTTTTATCTCACATCAAAAGGACAAAGAAAAAGAGTGGGATGTGGTTGACTTGGTTGGTATAATTGATTGACATAAGCAGTAGTTTGTAGCATCTTGTAGACACGGTTTTAACAGTACGTGGCGAGAGACGGCTTTAATAGTGCTGGGTAGTGTGGGACAGTGCAGTGCGGTATTGGGCAGTGCGTTGAGACTGTGTCGCAATAGCAAAATGTTCGTCATTGAGACTGTGTCACAATCCATCTTTTACCATCTAGTGTTGGATTGCAGCACCATATTTTACCATCAGTTGCTATCTTCTATAAAAATGCAACTTTTTAGCTCATTGCAACACAATCTCATTACGAGCGACCTTGCCAGTCATTGCGAGAAACGAATGAAATGAGCGACGAAACAATCTCGAACTTCAACTTCAACACAGAGATTGCCACGTCGTC